>JAJISJ010000030.1 GCA_022848765.1 Thermoplasmatota archaeon | reverse complement strand
ACAAAACCAAAAGTTCAAGAAGAATTAAGAAAGAAAAATACAATTTTCATTCACAACCGTTATTTCTGGGTTTATTTTGATGATTATAAAGATGTTGAAGAGCATTTCCTGGTTCCAATTTTCGGTACAAGGGACATGGTAAGATTAGAAGAAAGAGACCAGCCAAAAAACCAATATTATTTATTAGAAAAAGCAGGAATAAGATACCCAAAAATTATTAATTCCCCTAAGGAGATAGACAGATTAGCCATAGTTAAAGTTAATGAAGCAATACGGGGTTATGAAAGAGCCTTTTTTTATGCATCTAATTTTGATGATTATAAAAAGAAATCTAATGAGTTATTGAATAAAAAAATGATAACAAAAGAATCACTGGAAAAGGCAATAATCGAAGAATATATTATAGGAGCTCAAGTAAACTTTAATTATTTTTATTCAAATATTGATAAAGAACTAGAAATAATGGGAACTGATACAAGAAGACAGACAAATCTTGATGGTCTTATTAGATTACCTGCAAATGAACAAATTGAAGTATTAAAATATTTGAAACCTAAGATAATTGAAACAGGTCATATAGCAGCTACAACAAAAGAATCAATAATTGAAAAAATTTTTTCATTAGGAGAAAAATTTGTTGAAACAACCCAAAAAGAATACCCTCCAGGAATTATTGGGCCGTTTGCTTTGCAAGGGGCTATAGCAGCTGATAAAGGGAAAGAAGAAATGGTGGTATTCGATGTTTCAATGAGAATTCCAGGTAGTCCATTAACTAGATTTACGCCACATTCTGGATATTTATATGGTGATTCAATTAGTTACGGTGAAAGAATTTCAATGGAATTTAAAAAATCGATTAAACAAAATAAGTTAAAGGAAATTGTAACATAAAATCGGAAAAATTATTTATAGTTATTTAAAAATCAGAAATTATAATTTATTTCCTACAGCGAATTATCCTTTTTTCAGTTATAATTATATCAACTGGACTATCATGTTTTTCAATTTGTATATGATCTATAATTTGAAAGTCAAATGCTAAACCAATATGAGTTGCAATATTAGAATTTTTCAATAATTTATCATAATAACCTAGACCATGACCTAATCTATTCCCTTTTATATCAAAACCTATAGCTGGAACAATTATTAAATTAATACTGTCTAATAAAATTTCTTTTTCGTTTTTTCTAATTGGTTCAAGAATACTATATGATCCTTTTTCAAGTTCCCCCCATCTATCAAGTTTTGAAAGAATTAATTTCTTATTTATTACATCTGAAATAGGAACAATGATATTCTTGTTTATCGATATGCTTTTTTTAATCATATCATGAGTGTAAACTTCATTATCATATGATATATAAAAAAGAATTTTTTTTGATGATTTAAACTCATACATTCTAAAAAGATTTTTTTCAATTAATTGACTTTTATTATAAATTTCGGATTTTGATACATTTTTTCTTTTTTTAATTAAATCCTTTCTTAATAAATTCTTCATCAATTGATGAATAATTGATTATGTATAAAGAATTTAACATCTTATTTTTTTAAGATTATATTTTTATAAATCAATTCAAAAGAATTTATATATCCTCCAAATTATATAATATATGGCTCATAATGATTAAGAAAAGATTATTCATATTTACCTTATTTTCTATTATAATATTACTTCTTAACTCTTCTCTAATTTTATCAGAAAAAAACCTTAATCAGTCAGATGAAATAAGAATTAATAATATTATTTATGTTGATGATGATAACATCGAAGGACCTTGGCAAGGTAGCTTAAAATTTCCATATTTAAAAATACAAGATGCAGTTAATAACGCGTCTGATAATACTATTATTAATGTTTTTGATGGAATATATTACGAAAATTTAATAATTAATAAAAAATTGATTTTATCAGGATTTAATTTTAATAATACAATTATTGATGGACAATTTAAAAACAATTCAATTTTAGTAAATAGTAATAATGTATCGATAAAAAATTTCACAATTAGAAATTCCGGCGGAATAAAAGAAGATGCAGGAGTTTTATTAAATTCAAATTTTAATCTAATAACAAATTGCGTAATCTATAATACTAAAAACGGAGTCATTAATAATGAAACAAATTATAATATCATTAATAATTGTAGTTTTAGGAAAAATGGAATTGCAATATCATCAATTAAATCATTTAATAATTTGATAGAAAACTGCTCATTTGACCATAATTCAATTGGTGTTAACATTGACAACTCTTTTGAAGATTCTATATCATTTTGTTATCTTAATTCAAATGGTATATCTTGTTTTATTAACGATTCAAAGAAAATTGAAATATTACACTGTAATATTAGTGATAATTCTGTTAATATTGGCGGGATCTTTATCATTTCAAGCAAAGATATAATCGTCAAAGATTCAAATATTAATCATAATGGTGTAGGAGTAGGTATATCATCATCCAATTCTGTAAATATTTCAAATTGTGATATTAATTTAAACACTCATTTCGCAATTTCTATGAGAGCATCATCAAAAAATATTTTAATTTCAAAGTGTGAAATTAAAAATAACATTAGATTTGGTATTTATATTGAGGAGAACAATCGGTGCACTCTATTTCAAAACAATATTTATAATAATTTATTGTATGATTTAAATTCGAAATTATCATATTGTGATGCAAAAAATAATTGGTGGGGATCAAAATTAGGTCCATTAGATTTTGAATTTGATTTTAAAAGGATAATAAAATGGAGGGGGGGATGGATTAAATTAATCCCTTGGGAAATTAGGCAGTTTGATTCTATTGGAGCATTATGGAAAGTTAATGATAATAATATGCATTCAAAGTATTTTGAAATTAAGAAAAATGTTATTGAATTCTTGGAAAATGATACTGATTTAGATGGAATTCCAGATTGGTGGGAAGAAAAATGGGGTTATAATTCTCTTATTTGGGATGATCATTTAATTTTGGATCCAGATGGGGATGCTCTTAATAATGTTCAAGAATGTTTTACTGATAAATGGGGATCAAATCCTTTTTATAAAGATATTTTTCTTGAGATAGATTGGATGGAATCAATGGATCCAGAAATATCAAATAAACCATCTATTGATTTAATAAATACTATAATTAATTCATTTGAAAATCATAATATAAAATTGCATGTAGACTTAGGTGAATTGGAGGGTGGGGAGGAATTAAATGATATTTGCACTCCTTTTCTTTCATTCCCAAAACTAACTGATATTTATTTTAATTATTTCCTTGAAAATGATCTGCAAAATCCACGAAAAGGAATATTTCATTATGGAGTAATATGTAATCAATGTCCTGATCTAAATTTTCCATTCTATGGTTGGGATAATTTTGATTCATTTGCAATTTCAGCTCAATGGTTAAAGAATGAAAATCCTCTAATAAATAGATCAGAACTGATTATAGGGGCAATTATACATCATCTTGGGCATACATTAAAATTACATGCTGATATTTTTAATGGAATTGATAATATTGGGACAATTAATCCTTTTTCTTCTCAATGGTGGATTTATAAAAACTATATGAGCTGTATGAATTATAGATATAAGTATAAAATTTTTAACTTTTCCGATGGCAATAATGGGGAAGGAGATTTTAATGATTGGGAAAACATTGATTTTGATTTTTATAAAAATAGTAGTTTTCCCCCAAGTTATTGAATCATTTTTTTTCTAAATGAAATGATTAATCCAATTAATCCAGGTATTAATATCTTAACTAAAAATCCACTTATTGATATTACAAAGGCTACCTCTGATTGCACGCCAAATTTTGATAATAAAAATACAAAAGCTCCTTCTCTTATTCCTAAGCCACCTATAGATATTGGTAAAATATTTGATATTACAACAGATATAATGCTAATTAATATAAATTCGTAAAAAGTAATATTTATTAAAAAAGCTTGAGCAATAATATATACTTGAATTGCAGCAAAAATCCATACAATTATTTCTATTAAAAAGGGTATTAACATATCTTTTATCTTTGGAATATCTTGATATAATGATTCAACTGATTTATCTATACTTGTTTTATATCTTTCTGGAATAAATGGTCTTATCAAGATATTAAATAATTTACTTCCACCTCTTTTTTCTAGAAGAACAATAAATACTGATAAATAAAATATGAAAAATGGTAATATTATAATAGGTAATTCAGGGTAAAGTTCAATTAATATAATTGATCCTATAAAAGCAATTAATAAACCTGTGATGAGAGATAATCCACTTTCTATTAATGAATTTGTTAAACATTTTTCTAATGAAGCTTTACTTTTTGTTTTAAGATAATATATTCTAAGGTGTAATCCAATAGCGCCTGGGGTAATACTACCTAAAAAAAGGGTTATTAAAAATATTTTTGAAAGAAAAAATAATTTAAAATCCATTTTTTGTTTTTTACTTATAAAATACCATTTATATGAGGAAAGTAACCATCTTGGAATAAATAATAACAAAGCTAATAAAAAGTATTCTAATGGAATTGATGAAAATGCAGAAACTATTTTTTCAATTCCGATGTCAGTTATAATATATATGAATATGATAATTCCAATTATTGGAAATAATTTACCAATATTTTTTAACTTTATTTTTTCAATCATTATAATTAATATGACAAACTTTTTTCAGCTATTATATTTTTATTATTAATTTGATTTAGAAATCAAATAATATTAATTATGATTAATTGCTAGTTCAATTATAATTATTATTCTTTAATTTTTGGATAGCCGTCTCCCTTCTGTAAATCAATATCCAAATTATCATAAACAAAATTGGGGAATTTATCCATTGTTCTAATCATTAATACTTGAAAAAATGGAAATTGAATAATTTTCTTTTCCTTTTTTATCCCTTTTATAATAATATCTGCTGCCTTATATGCAGATATAGCACCTTTTCTATGATATTCTCCTATCATTGGAGTTTCAACAGAACCGGGTTTAATTGTGATGATATTAATGTTATATTCTTGTTTTGCTTCAGCCCTTAAACTTTCTAAAAACCAACTAAGAGCGGCTTTACTAGCTCCATATGCCCCCCAACCAGGTACACCTCTTTTATCAGGCAATGTAGATGTAACAGCAATAGTACCTGATTTTTGAGATTTCATTTTATTTAACAAATATTCAATAAAATAAACATTCCCTAAAAAATTTACTTCAATTGAATCTTTAATAATATTACTGTCAAAATTCTGCAATGGATTTGGAATCAAGATACCTGCAGCTAGTATAGCAACGTCTATTTTACCATAGGTTTCATATGTTAAATCTATGGCATTTTTAATCTCTAATCTATTTTTTACATCACATTTTTTATAGACAGATTCAATATTATTTTCTTTCAATTCTTTTGATATTTCTTCCAATTTTTTTTCTCTACGGGAAAATAAAGCTAATTTGCATTCTTCATTTGAAAGAATTCTAACAATTTCTCTACCCATACCACTTGAAGCACCTGAAATAAGTATAACCTTATTTTTTAGATCCATTTAATCAACCTTTTTTTAAAATATTATTAGCTTAAATCCTGATAATAAATAATGTTTATTATATTTTTTTCAATTTGGAGAAATAGAGAAATTTAAAAAAACATTAGTTTGATAATGAAATTATATTATGACAAAGATAGTAGTTATCGGAGTGGATGGTGCTACATTAAATCTAATGGATAAATGGATGGATCATGGTAAACTACCAATATTTGATAAAATTAGGAAAAATGGAGTTTATGGTAATCTAAGATCAACTACTCCATATTATAGTGCACCAGCCTGGGTTTCGATTGTAACTGGCTGCAATCCTGGAAAACATGGTATATATGATTTCTTTTGTACTGATTCTTTTTCAAAAAAAATTATTAACTCAAGATATAGAAAAACAAAAGCAATTTGGAATATACTTACTCTTAATGGGAAAAAAAGTATTGTTGTGAATGTTCCCGGAACATACCCTCCTGAAAAAATAAATGGAATTATGATAACTGGTTTGCTTACGCCATCACCTGATTCAGATTTTACATATCCAAAAATAATAAAAAAAGATCTTATCGAAGGAAAACTAGGAAAATACGAACTTGAACAAGTCGCTATTGATGACATACCAAAAAATTTAACCGCAAGATATGCCCCTAAAAAACTTGCAGAACAGATCAATGAGATAACAACCTCTCATGCAAAAGTAACAATGAATCTTATGAATAAATATGATTGGGATTTCACAATGGTTGTTTTTCGAGGAACTGATGATATTCAACATCTATTATGGGATAATAAATCTCTAATTTTATCCTGTTATCAAAAGGCGGATTATTATATTGGAGAAATGATGAAAAAACATCCAAATGCTGTTTTTATCGTTGTATCTGACCATGGTTTTGGAAAACCTGAGAAATATTTCTATGTTAATAATGCACTTTATAATGCTGGTTATATAAAAACTATATCAAATCCCAGATATAATCTAAATACCTTTTTTATAACAATTTTTGATAAAATGAGTAAATTCATATTTCATGTTATCCCCCTCAAATCAATTGTCCGTTCAAAGATGGGTAGAAAATTTATACTTTCTACTGGATCAAGTAGTAATATTGATTTTAATAATACAAAGGCTTACTATCACTCTGTTTGTTCTAGAGGTATACGCATTAATCTTGGCAATAAATATAATGATGGACCGGTTGAACAAAAAGATTATGAAGGTCTACGTAATGAAATCATCAATTTTTTAAAGGAGATAAAAGATCCAGAATCAAATAAACCAATTGTGAAAAATATTTACAAATGGGAAGACATTTATGGTAAAAATGCGGTAAATGATCCATTAGATATCATTTTTGATCTTTATGAAGAATTTGGCGCTCAAGAACTATTACACCCACCTGAAGGTCTTAAAAATCTATTAAATACTAGAAATAAAACTTTATCATATATTTCAAAACCAGGTTTTTACGATTGGAAGGGTGATCATCTTCCAAATGGTATTTTCTTTATGCATGGGGATAATATTAAATCAAATTTAAAAATTAATACATCAATTATTGATATTGTACCAACAATATTAGCATCAATGGAGATTCCAATCCCGAAAAACATAGATGGTAATGTAATAAAAGATGTATTTATTAAAAAACCAGAAATAAAAAATATTGAAGATTACACTGATAAAAAATCGGTTTTAACTGACTCTGAATTAAATAAAATTAAAAAATTAAGATTTTTAAAATGAAGTTTTATTAATAAAAAAAAACAAAAAATAAAAAACAAATTTTATTAACATCATATTTATTGGTTAAAAAAGCATTTAAAAAAATTAAGAAATTTCTACCAATCATAGGTATAATACTGTTAATATATACAGTTTATACTTTAGATATTTTAAAAATAATTGATTCTTTTTTATTGATTAGTCCAATTTTTATATTAATTTCGTTAACTCTAACCCTGCCAAGAATTTTAATTCGTAATTATGTATGGAGAATAATTCAAAAGGAACATAATATAAAATTAACATATTTCCAATCCTTAAAAATATTTTTAATAGGATATTTTTATGGTAGTTTTACTCCTGGTTATATAGGGCAACTAATGAGAGTACCATATATGAAAGAAAAAACAGGGGATCCATATGGTAAATTATTTGTAAATTCATTGATTGAAACTATTGTACATTCAATTTCTTTATTTGCAATGATTTTCCTAGGTGCATTATTAGTATTAGGAACTTATCCTGAACTTTTCATCATCATTGTTATATGGTTGATAATAATGTTTTTTATCCTACTTTATTTTTTAAAAAAGGATAGGGGGGAAAAATTATTTTATTTTCTTATTAAGTATTTAGTTCCTAATAAATTAAAAGATAATTTTTATAGATTTGTTAATACATTTTATAATGATTTTCCAAAAATAAAAGGTCTTATCATACCTGTTATTCTAGGAATAATTACTTGGATAATAATTTTTTCACAGGAATATATAATAGTTATTGCGTTAGGGCTTGAGATACCATATTTATATTTTATGTTGTTATTTCCTATTGCAAACGTAGTTGGCTATATACCAATAACATTTGCAGGTTTAGGAACACGCGAGTTAACCGCGATTATAATATTTTCAACATTATTTTTAGTTCCAGAAGCAGAAATTTTTGTGGTATCTCTTTTAGGATTTATTATTACTGATGTATTTACTGGTTTTATAGGTTTTATCCTTTCATTATCTGAAACAAAAATTAAAATTCAAAATTTATAGTCGTTTTATTTTTTTTAAATTAGATAAAATAGATTATTTGTGATTTACCATAATAATTAAAAGTAAATAATTATTTCATTATATCATCCTAAATTTATCAAAGTTAATAGAAATATCTAGATAATTGCTATGTGATTTATATGATTAGTGAGGGAATAGGTTTTGGAAAAGCTATTTTATTTAATGAACATTTTGTTGTATACGGGATTCCTTCTATTGTATCTGCAATAGGAAATTATACGGTTGCTAAAATTACTTCTTCTCATCATGTTGGTTATAAATTAAATGATAATAGAAGTGCAACCCCTGGTTATAAGGAAGGAAAACTAGAACAACAGAAAATTTCAATTAGAAATATTATCAATAAAATGAATTTAGATTTTCAAAAAGAGGGTGTTGAGATAGAATTATGCGGTAATCTTTTTGCAGCTAGTGGTATTGGTGCAAGTGCTGCATCATGTGTAGCTATTGCAAGAGCTTTTTCGGATTATTATAATCTTAAATTATCTAATGAAGAAATAAATGATATTGCATATGAAGGTGAAAAGGGATATCATGGCACTCCTTCAGGTGTTGATAATTCAGCTTCAACATTTGGAGGTTTGATATGGTTTGAAAAATCTGATAATAAAGTAATAGAAAAAATTGAGATTCCAAATCCAATTCAAATTGTTATGGGAAATACTGGAAAAGTTGCAAATACTGAATTAGCTGTTAATGGTGTTAGAGAAAGGAGAAATAATAATCCTCAAAAATATGGAGAAATCTTTAATCGAGCTGTAAATATAGCATATTTGGCGAAAAGAGCCTTTCAGGAAGAAGATTATATTGAATTAGGTAAACTTATGAATGAAAATCATAAATTGTTACAACAGATTGAAGTTTCAACTAGAGAACTTGATTTTCTTGTTAATATTGCTCGTGAACATGGTGCATATGGGGCAAAATTGACAGGAGGGGGTTTAGGTGGTAATATGATAGCTTTAACCCCTGGAAAGGATCTTCAGGAGGAAGTTGCAACTGCTTTTGAAAAAGAAGGTTTTCAAACTTTAAAAACAGTTATTGGAGCATCTAGGGGAGATTAAACATGATGCTTCGTGATTTTTTAAATAAACTTGAAAAAGAAGATAAACTAATAAGAATTAAAAAAGCGGTATCTCATCATTATGAAATAGCAAATATTATTTATTCAAATGATGAGAAACCAATAATTTTTGATAAAGTTAAAGGATTCGATTTTCCAATATTTGCAGGAATAACTTCAAATAGAGATATTATTTCTGAAAGTTTAGATACCACAAAAGAAAAACTTCTTTTCAAACTAGTTGATGCTCTAAGAAATCCAAAAAAACCAGATGTAATAAATAAAGCTCCTTGTCAAGAAATAATTATTAAAAATCCAGATATAAGAAAAATACCACTATTATATCATTTGAATGGAGATGGAGGTAGATATGCTACAGCTACTGTTTCAACAATACAAGATCCAGATACTGGAAGGAATGTATCATATCATAGATTAATGGAAATTGATAACAATAAATTTACAGCTCGTTTAATTAAAAATAGACAAACTCGGACAACCTATGATAAAATTGAAAAGGATCTTGAAATGGCTGTATGCATTGGAAATTCAGTGGCTGTTATGATAGCAGCTTCATTAGGTCCCCCTCCAGGCATCGATGAATTTAGTATTGCAAATGCTCTTGATAATACCCCTATGGTTAGGTGTATTACTAAAGATCTTGAAGTTCCTGCTCATTCAGAATTTGTTTTTGAGGGTAGACTTACAAAAAATTTAGACCGTGAGGGTCCATTTGTTGATTTAACAGAAACTAGGGATTTTGAAAGACAAGAACCAGTTTTTATTATTGATTGTATAACACATAGAAAAGATGCAATTTATCAAGCATTGATTCCTGGAAGATATGAACATAAAACTTTAATGGGGATGCCTAAGGAACCGACTATTTATGATAAAGTTAGTAGAGTTGTTGAATGCAAAAATGTTTTAGTGACAATTGGGGGCGGCTCCTGGCTTCATGGGATAGTTCAAATTAATAAAAAAGATGATAATGATCCTAAAAAAGCGATTGAAGCAGCTTTTGATGGTCATAAAAGTATGAAGCATGTAATAATAGTTGATGATGATGTTGATATCTATAATCCTAATGCAGTAGAATGGGCTATGGCTACAAGATTTCAAGGTGATACAGATTTATATATAAATCCTAATCAACCAGGTAGTTCACTTGATCCCTCAGGCAAACATGAACATGGGAAAAAAACAAAAACCACAAAAGTAGGAGTGGATGCAACAATACCCCGTGATATTGATAAAAGTAAGTACGAAATTGTAAAATATAAAAAAGTTGATATTAATGATTACTTCAGGTGAGGGTAAATATAAAGTTTGGATAAAAAAATGTAATATAGGTGATGATAGGGTATTTATGTTAGGAGGGGGAGAAAAATCGCATATAGGTGGAGTGGTCATCTGTGAACCTGATAAAAAAACTAATATTATTAGACTAGACAATCACTATGACTACGTTGTTTTAAAACTGATTGCTGAAGAAGCATCCAAAAAATATAATACTAAAGTTGTTGTTGCTGGCGGAATTCATATAGATAATGCAACAGAGGAAGATATTGATAAAATTGTTGAAAATTGTAGGAGAATTGCTAAATGTATCTAACTAAAGATGAAGAAAAAATTCTTAATGGCGAAATGGGCGAAGTGCAAGAGAGATTGTTTAGGTTATTGGTACGTCTAGGAGATATTTATGGTGCTGATAAAATGATACCAATTGGATCAGTTCAAGTTGCAGGTGTATCATATAAATCTATTGGGGATCCAGGAACAGAATTTTTAGAAGATATATCATCAAAAGAAACTAAGGTAAAAGTACTAACATATCTTAATCCAGCTGGTATGGATTTAGAGGATTGGGATAAACTAGGTTTCCCAAAAGATTTCGCAAAAAATCAATTACGTATTATAAATGCATTTAAAAGAATGGGGATAGTTATTACAACAACCTGTACGCCATATTTAGCTGGGAATCTACCAAGGTTTAGAGAACATATAGCATGGTCAGAATCATCTGCTGTATCATTTTCAAATTCTGTTATTGGAGCAAGAACAAATAGGGAGGGAGGGCCATCTGCTCTAGCTGCAGCAATATGTGGACTAACACCAAATTATGGATTACATTTATGGGAAAAAAGACAACCAAATGTAAGAATAAAAGTTAATACTAATTTGGTTTATAATTCAGATTTCGGTGCTTTAGGTTATTTAGTTGGTAAAACTGTTAAAAATAAAATTCCTTTTTTCACTGGAATAAAGAATGCAGATACAGATCAATTAAAATCACTTGGAGCTGCAATGGCAGCATCAGGGGCTGTTGCACTTTATCATATTGAAGGATTAACACCTGAAGCAGATTTAACAAATGATAAAGGTTTAGAAACAATTGAAATTGGAAAAAAAGAAATGAATAATATTTATGATAAGTTAAATTCAGGCGAAGAACCAGATGTGGTAATTTTTGGTTGTCCCCATGCGTCACTTAGAGAAATATCATCGATTTGTAGGAAAGTTGAAGGAAAAAAACTGAAGAAACCTATCTGGATTTGTACTTCGAGATTAATGAAAGAAGCTTCAGATAGAATGGGTTATACTAATATAATAGAAAAAGCAGGTGGTCATATAGTAGCTGATACTTGTATGGTTGTTTCACCTATAGAAAACATGGGTTTTAATGTAACAGGGGTAAACTCTGGGAAAGCAGCAAATTATTTACCGGGTTTCTGCAAACAGAAAGTAGTGTTTGCTAACATTGATAAACTAGTGGAGGCAACATTATGAACGGAAGAATGATATCTCCTGGAAAATGTAGAGGTAATGCTATTGTTTCAAAAGAACCCATTGGTTTTTATGGTGGCGTAGATATAAAAACTGGGGTAATAATTGAAAAAAATCATCCCCTTGAAGGCAAATCCATTAAAGATAAAATATTAGTTTTTCCCTGTGGGAAAGGTTCAACAGTCGGATCATATGTAATTTATGGTCTTAAAAAAAATAATGTTTCACCTTTAGGTATTATTAATGAAGAGACAGAAACAATAGTTGCAACTGGAGTAATTCTTGCTGGTATTCCATGTATTGATAAGATAGATATTAGTAAGATCGAAAATGGTGATAAGATATTATTAGACTCAGATAATGGGATTGTGGAAATAGAAAGAAAGTAGCTTGAAAATATTTTTCTTTTTACAATTGATCTATTTATTTTGATATATTCTATAAGAATTCTTTTAATAGCTCTTTGTTTGGATTTAAAATACCGTTATATCTTATTGGAAAAAGGGTTTCTAGTAATATAAGGTCGGCTATATGACCATGATAACCTTTTTGTAGTAAATCAGAAAATTTTTTAGCATGTTTAATATCAATTGCAGTAAAACATATAATCCAATCATATTTTCCATGTATAAAAAAACTATTATCAATTACTATTCCTTCTTCAAGAGCTTTATTTTCAATCTCCCGACTAATGATTTTTTCAGCTATATCGTTAGATAATGGTGTAGTTGTTCTTTTTATTAAAATAAAAAATTTTTTTAATCATAAAGGTGAGGAATGTGGTGTCATCCTGGAGGGCAAACTGAAGGGAATCATCGGGGGCCAGGTTGTGGTCCTGGAAGAAGGCGATAGCATTTACCTTGACAGTTCAATCC
>JAJISJ010000003.1 GCA_022848765.1 Thermoplasmatota archaeon | reverse complement strand
AGAGTTTTACTGTGACATGGATTTCATATCGAACGCTAAAAAATCGTAAATTGAACTTAACCTCAGTTCCATATTACTACGAGGAAAAGGGGAAACATAAAATTTCTATAAAAGTAAATGATATTCTTGGTATTGAAACATGTATGGGAATGATGACCGAAATAGCTTATCAATTAAGTTCATTTGTTGATTATTATATAGCTTTTGAAGATTGTGCTACTGCAGGAAATCCACCATATTGTTGGCCTTATGTTGAACCTATTACAGATCTTGTTGATAATCCTTTTATGACGTCTGAGGAGTTTTCAGAAAGTTTTGCCAATTATTTTGAACCTAGAAATTTTCCTATGTCAAGAATTATAACTGTTCTTACTGTAACTGATTTATCAAAAATAAATAGTATTGTTAACTCATTAGATGATTTAGCAGATTTTTTAATTGTAAATATTGAAGATTATAGGGATGAAATTCATGAAGCAATTGAAGATACTCGAGTATTAGGACGTCTTTGGTATATTGAGTTTTATCTTGATCCTGTACAATTTTTGGAGCTTTTATCGATTAATGATCCTGAATATGAAGATTTAAAAAATGAGATTATTACTCAATATAATAACGCTGTTGTTGCTTGTGCTCATCTAGAAGATGACCCTGTGTGTGGTCTTAGTCTTTATATTCCTTGGAGAAAAGTCGATTATAACCGTAGTTTCAGATTCGATGAACTTTTATCATCATATGAAGAAACATTATTTGCAGAGGATACAAATTGGGATGAGTTTTTAAAAGTATTTTTAGATTTAGAAGGCAATACTCCACCAGATGCTCCATCTATCAATGGTCAAAATAGAGGTGCTCCGGAAACAGAATATGAATATACAATTTCCACTAATGATCTTGATAATGACGAAATTTATTATTATATTGATTGGGGTGATGAAACAACCAGTGGATGGTTAGGGCCATATCAACCTGGAGAAGAAATTATTGTAGAACATATATGGTTCGAACAAGGAACATATAGTGTTAGAGTAAAAGCAAAAGATTCTGATGTAAGTGAATGGGGGACTCTAACTGTTCGAATGCCTAAAAATATATTTTATGATAATTTATCATCATGGGCAATATTAATAGGTAAAATTTCTGACATTGAAAAAGATCCAAATCAGAGATTTAGATTTCTTCCAATTAAAATGTTAGAAGTAAGCTATAACCCGGAAGACCGATTTTCAATTAAAATATTAGATGAGAATTATGGAGGTTATCCTTGCTGTGGGTTTATCGATCCAAATGAATTTAAGGGATATATAGCTAATTCGATAATATGTGGATTATGGAAAATTTAATTTTAACTTTTTATATTATAAATTTTTCCAAATCTACTTTTCTTTCATATAACGAAAGATCTGAAACTTTAAATTTAGATTTATCAGCGAGTTCAGCATATTCATAATCAAGTAATTTTGTGGCGGTTATTCGACCTATCGCATCTGCTTTCATAATTCCACTACCTGATGTTCCACTAACCCACGTTATATTTGAAACATTTTCTATTACGGGATTCTTATCCGGCCAATGATATGCATAATATCCCGCCCATTGAAGATATAATTCATAATTTTTTAAGGATGGAAAGTAATACGATAATACAGGTTTAATTGCTTTGTTGAAATATTCTGGATTTGCATTAAAATCAGATAAATAATATGGTTGTCCTAAATCATCCGCACAGCCCACAATAATTGTATTATTTTTTAAAACAGGTTTAATATAAACACCTCCAGCTGGAAGAATTATTGCAGGATAGTTTTCATCTTTTTTATTAAAAATATTTGAAGAATCTTTAATTTTTAATCCAAAAAGTTGTCTTTTTTTAGGGTAAACAGACGATGCAATTCCAATTGATGAAAGAAGAGTATTAGTCCATGCACCAGTTGCAAAAACAAAGTTTTTACTATAATATTTTTCTCCAGTATTATCTATTAAATAATTAATTTTTATTTCATCCCAAGGGGCATATAATACTTTTTCTCCAGATAATTTGAATGATTTTATTTCCTTATTAAAAATAATTTTTCCACCTAATTTGATAAATGAATTTGCATAATATTCAGCTAATGCAACAGCAGATAGAGAACCACAATTTTTACAAAAAATACCATTTAATATATCAGGAAATTTATCATTTGAATTAAAATTGATTTTAAGATATTTTTGGATTTCTTCTTGATTATAAATGTCTATTTCTAAATTTTCTTTATCTAAATTTTTAATAATGCTTTCATTAGCTCTCCATTGTTTTTCTGAAAAAAGCCATAAATAGCCTGATTTATGTAACTTAATTTTTTCTGCAATTGTATAATAAAATTTTATAGAACTTATAGCTAGTTTTCTACTTGTTTTTGATGAAAATAAATTTCTAAATAATGCAGCACTTTTTGCTGTGTTTCCAAAACCTGCTCTATGATTATTTTCAATAATTAGAATATTAAAATTTGGATTTAATCTTTTAAGATGATATGCTGTTGAACTTCCTATCACCCCTGCACCTATTATGATATAATCATAATTCATAGCATCTAGGAAATTATTTAGCCATTATAAAAAATGTATCTAATTTATTGAACTATAATAAAAAATTATTCAGTTCCAATATATATTTTTCTAAAAACATTTTTATCTTTTTTTAAAGATTGATCAATTGATTTTAGCATTACATCTTTATCTTCAGGAAGTCTACCCTTTACTTGGATATAATTTGTATAATGATCACTTAATACCTGACTTGTTACCTTTAACCCTTTAATTAAATCATAAGTTTCTTTTAACACTTCATGAGGCGATAGAATTTTAAATGATCCTGAATCAATTTCATTTAATATTGGAGTATTAATTTTTGGTAAAAAAGTTCGAATTCTTATGAAATCTGGGTTAATAATATTTAGAATTTTTATTGTTTCTGAAATATGTTGTTTACTATGTTTTTTCCCACCCAGACCTAGTACTACATATTCACTTAGTTCAACATCAGATTTTTTTACAATTTCTCCTGCTTCTATTTGTATATCTGATGTTGATCCTTTGCATACATTTTTTAAAACAACATCCGATCCTGATTCTAATCCAACATGTATTCTTGATAAACCAGCATCTGCTAATCTTTTAATATCTTTTAATCCTTTTTTTACAATATATTGAGAAGATCCATATATTGTTATTCTTTTCAAATTAGGATATAATTTTTTGGTATAAATTAAAATTTCAACAAAATCATCAGTCTTCATTATAATACTATTTCCAGATGGAAAAAATACAGTTTCAATTGGAAATAAATAATTTTTTTTCGCCCATAATAAATCTTCTTTAATCTCCTCAACTGGTCGAATTTTAAATTTTGGACCATTCTTATAAACCATGCAAAAAGTACATTTATTCCAGGGACATCCTATTGTTGTCTGTATAAGAAGACTATTTGTTTCACTAGGGGGTCTATAGATTGGGCCCTCATAACGTAATCCAGATAAATTCATCAAATAAAAATAAATATAATACCTTTTTTTATAAATTATCATTATAAGATAAAAAAGTTGGTAATATTTTATGAAATCAAAACAAAAAAAACTAAGAAATAAACTTGGATTTGAAAAAAGTCCTTATCTTTTACAACATGCTAATAATCCCGTGAACTGGTATTCCTGGACTGATGAAGCATTTAATAATGCAAAAGAAGAAGATAAACCAATTTTTTTATCAATTGGATATTCAACTTGTCATTGGTGCCATGTTATGGCACATGAATCATTTGAGGATACGACAGTTGCTGAAATACTTAATAAAAATTTTATAAGCATAAAAGTTGATAGAGAAGAACGGCCTGATATTGATAACATTTATATGAAATTCTGTCAAATGATTACAGGTTCTGGAGGGTGGCCTCTAACAATAATTATGACACCTGATAAAAAACCATTTTTTGCTGCTACATATATTCCTAAAAAAGGTAGATTTGGACAAAATGGAATGCTTGAGATATTACCAAAAATAAAAAAATTATGGGATAATGATAAAGATAAACTTATTGACTCATCAAAAGAGATAACAAATAATTTAAAAATTCAATTAGAAAATCAAAATGAAAAAAAAATAATTGATAAAAAAATCTTAGATCAAGCCTATGAAAGTCTACTGACTAGTTATGATGAATTACATGGAGGATTTAATATTGCTCCAAAATTTCCAACTCCACATAATTTATTATTTCTCCTTAGATATTGGAAAAAAACAAATACAAAATATGCTTTGAAAATGGTTGAACAAACACTTACAGATATGTATCAAGGAGGTATATATGATCATGTTGGATATGGTTTTCACAGGTATTCTACCGATAGACAATGGATTCTCCCTCATTTTGAAAAAATGCTTTATGATCAAGCTATGTTAATAATTGCATATACTGAGGCATATCAAGCAACAAAAAATCCTTTATTCAAAAAAATTGCAAGGGAAATCATAAGTTATATCTTAAGAGATTTGAAATCAAATGAAGGAGGTTTTTATTCTGCAGAAGACGCTGATAGTGAGGGAGTTGAAGGAAAATATTATACATGGAGTTATAATGAATTACAAAAAATACTTACAAAAAATGAATTTGAAATAATTAAAAAAAAATTTATTATAAGAAAAGAAGGAAATTACTTAGAAGAATCAACTAATAAACTCTCAGGAAAAAATGTTATTTTTCAAAATGATTTAACAGAAGAATCAAAACAAGAATTGAATGGAAAAATTATAAAAACATCTGATGAAATAAATAAAATATTATCAAAAATGTTTCAAATTCGCAGTAAACGTATACCTCCCTTAAAAGATGATAAAATTTTAACAGATTGGAATGGATTGATTATCGCGGCTCTTGCCAAGGCAGGATTTGTTTTTTACATAGATGAATATTTAAATATTGCAGAGAAAACTGCAGATTTTATTTTAAAAAATATGTATAAAAAAAATACTGAACTTTTGCATAGATACAAAGATGGAGAATCAGCAATTATGGGATTTGCTGATGATTATGCATTTTTTATTTGGGGACTTATTGAATTATATCAATCAAATCATAAAACTAAATATTTATCTAAAGCTCTTGATCTTAATGATTATTTTATTAAACATTTCTGGGATGAAAGAGGTAAAGGATTTCAATTTTCAAATAAGGATAACCAAGAATTATTGAATACTAAGGAAATATATGACGGAGCAATTCCATCATCAAATTCGGTATCAGCTATGAATCTTTTAAAATTAAGTAGAATTACTAGTAATTCAAATTTTGAAGAAATGGCAAGTCAAATAATGAATTCATTTTCACTAGATATTATTAGATATCCAAGTGGTTACACTTTCTTATTATCCGCATTAGATTTTGCTTTAGGACCTAACTTTGAAATTATTATAATTGAAGGAAAAAATAAAACAGAAACTAACAAATTTATAAATGAAATTAGGAATCAATATTTACCAAATACAATTTCAATTAAAATTTCTAGTAAAGATGAAAAAAAATCGATTATAGAATTATGCTCATATCTTAAAAATTATGAGATAATTGAAAATAAAACAACAGTTTATTTATGTGAAAATTATCAATGTAAAAAACCGATAACAAATTTAAAAAATCTTAAGGAATTATTTAATTGAAATAATTTTAAGTATTATCCAAAAATAATTAACATTAAAATAATATCTAAAATACGAGTGAAAGGATCTAATATTCGTAACCTTAATAAAAAGGGTATATCAGCAACATTAGGGCCTTCTTTTGGAATAATTGATGAATTAGACAATCTTAGAAAATGAATGGAAAATAATCATATAAACATATATCTCTTATTTTCCAAATCAGATTTTTCAATTAGAATATTATCATCTTCAATTTTCATAGGTATATAACTTGGCCAGCATCCTCCTTGAGTATTTTCAGTTCCTAAACTGTTTATGGGATATTGATTCCCGCAATTGACACAACGCATTACATCCCCAACTTGAACATAACCCTTTTTTGAACCATAACATACATCACAGGCATCTAAAGCAACATGTACTTTTCCATCTGAACCCGTCAATGCAAAATATTTAATTTCAACATCATCAACATCATAACTATAGAATTTTGCATTATTATCAATATCAGATAAGGATATACTTAGTTGTGACCCAGTTGTGATATCGGATGGATTTGTAGGGGTTTTATTTTTCTCATCATTTAATATATCTTCATTTGGACTGCTAAATACTGCATAGACAATTACCATACCAATAATTGCAATAAGTATGAATGAAGCTGCCATCATTAGTTTTGTTCTTTTTTGTTTTCTTCTTCTTAGTTCTATTTTTCTTTTTTCTACTCTACTCATTTCTTCTTTATTTATTTTATATTTTTTACTCATATTTTATATTCCTCCAAAATGATTTATTAATTAATTTTACCATCAACTAAATTTAGCTGTTTATCACCTAATTTTCCTATTTGTGGATTGTGAGTTATTAAAATTATAGTATGTCCTTCCTCGTGGAGATTCTTGATTAATTTTAGTACAACCTCACCATTTTTTTGATCAAGATTTCCTGTGGGCTCATCAGCAAGAAGTATTCTTGGCTCATTTACTAATGCCCTTGCAATGCAAACTCTTTGTTGTTCTCCACCAGATAGATGAGCAGGTATGTGATCAAGTCTATGATCCAATCCTACTTTTTTCAAAGCATTAATTGCATCATTTTCATTTACAACACTGTGATAATATTGTGCCATCATTACATTTTCTAGAGCCGAAAGATATGGAACTAGATGATATTGTTGAAAAATAAGCCCAATATTTTCTCTTCTGAATCTTGTAAGCTCATTGCGATTTAATTTTGTAATTTCTGTACCATTAATTATTACTTTTCCATTCGTTGGTGAATCTAGACATCCGATAACATTCAGAAGTGTAGTTTTTCCTGATCCAGATGGTCCCATAATTGATGTCCATTCACCCTGTTTAATAATCAAACTTAGGTTGTCTAATGCTCTTGTATTGTTTTCATATATCTTTGAAATATTCTTTATATCAATAACATGATTTTCCATTGATTATTCACCTCGTAAAACTATTGCAGGTTCTACTTTCGTTGCTCTTCGTACCGGTAGGATGCTAGCTAATAATGAAACACCGACCGAAATTCCAATAGCAATAGGTAGAACTTCAATTCTTGACGATATTGTGGTATTGAAAACACTCATCCCAATAAACTGAGAGAGCGCAAATCCAATTATATATCCTAAAATACCACCAGCTATACCAATTATTGTTGCTTCCCCTAAAAATAATGCAACAATTTTTTTATTTTCAGCACCTACGCTCTTCATAAGACCTATTTCTTTTTTTCTCTCTATAACTGAGGTTGTCATTGTAGTCATTACACCAAGAGCAGAAGCAAGTAGTGCCACTATTGTTACTAAAAACATCATGTCTTCAATTTTACCTAATATATTCATCTCTGCGCTTACAAGTTGTTTTACCGATCTTGCATCTACATAGGGGATAGCTCCTTGAATTTCATAAGCAAACGTATCTACTGGACAATTATTACAAAGAGCAGAAACCTGGACCGTATGTACTTTTCCAGATAAACCTGTTATATTTTGAACTACTTGTAAGTTAACAAATATTTGATTATCTTCATTACCATCAGTTTCAATTATTCCTATTATTGTTAAATCATAATATGAGATATTAGTTTGATCTTCATAATCTCTAATAAATGAAATAGTGTAAGTATCTCCAATTTTTAAACCAATTTTTTCAGCAACATTAATACCAACCATACTACTTTTATTATCACTAGAATTTTCTATCCAACTTCCATTAACATTCCACCATGGACTTATTACTTTAATTCCAGTATTAAAAATAGGATCATCATATGTAGAATATGGTTCTATAATTTCAATATCTTTATTGAAATATGTTCCAGCAAGGACCACATTCTGATTATTTTCTCCATCTCCAATCTCTACTACCTGATATAATAATGGTGCAAAACCTAGTACATTATTTCTCCAGAAAATACTTTTAATTTTCCAAAGATCACTCTCATTTATATATCGCTGATCTGTAACAGCTCCAAAATCTACGCCAGGAAAGCCTACATCAATAATATCTGATTTTGGTACTACCATCAAGTTTGCACCATATTTTCTAAATTCAAAACCTACTTTTTCACTTACATCCATTGATACACTTAATAACGCAGTAGCAATTGATGCTCCCATTAATACTGAGATTATTGCAATCGCGATTCTAGATTTTCTTTTGGTTATTGATTTTCTTAATATACGCCAAAACATTGTTTTACACCAATTGTAAACAGTATTGTTTTTCAAATTATATATACTTTACGGTTATTGTAAACAAACAATTTTATTACTAAATTGAAGAAATTATATCCATTAATTTTAACAATATTGGAAAATCAAATAGGAGAAAAGATGGGAGGATGATCTGAGATTTTTATTTAACGGAGGTAAATATTCTATAACATTCAAGGAGGTAAGAATAAATTATAAAAATATTAGACCCAGATCAAACCTCCTATTTACTTTTTTTTGTCGAAAAATTAATCTAAAAATTTTTTTTAATTTAACAAACATTGTTTACACCTAATGTAAACCTATATGTTGCGCATACTATAAATACTTTACGGCAAATGTAAAGTTAAATGTTATCCCTTGTATGACAAAGCTTATATACCCTTGTTTACAATATATGTAAAGCAATGGTTAAATTAGAAAGAATAAATCTCGAAAAAAAAGGATTAACAAAATTTTTCAGTCCAAATGAAGGTAGAATATTAGAATTACTCTGGAAAAATAGAAAAATGACATCGCCAGATATTCAATTTGTTTGTAATGATCTATCTCTTGCATGTGTTTCAGGAACATTAGATAGATTAGTTAAATCTGGTTTTGTAAATAGAAAACTTGACGAGACAGAAAAAAGAGTTAGATACATTTACTCTCCTTCAGGCGATAGAAAAAATGTTGGAAATAAAATTTCCACAAAAATATTAGAAAGTCTTGTTGACACATTTGGAGAATCAACTCTTGATTCAATTGGTAAAATTTCAAAAAAAGGAAGATAACAAATATGAATGGTTTGGAATGTTACATTTCATGTTTAATTGAATCATCTTTATTATTACCAATTATAATTATGATTGGTTTCATATCCATATTCTTGTTTAGATTTATTAAAAAAAGAAATTTTGAATCCTTACTTTTAAGTCAAACATTAATAACAGGAGTTATTACAATTAGTCTAATTGCAATGAGTTGTACTATGTTCAATTGGTTATGGATATATCTTGGAATTATATTAATTGGATCTTTAATGATATTTATCATTAAAAATTTATTAGATAATGAGATAGATGAAAATATTATTAATTCAATATCTTTCGTCTACGAATTTGAAAAAGAGTTCAATGTTCCGATTCAAATTATTGATTCGCAGAGAATAAAGGCTTTCCATTACCGAAAAAGGATTTATCTATCAATTGGTTTGCTCGAAAGATTAGAAAAAGAAGAAATTAGAGCTGTTATTGCACATGAAATTTATCATCTAAAGTATAGTCCAAATAAAATAGTTTCATCATTACTAGCTATCTCATCTCTCACTTTTAGAAGATATAACGATGAAAAATCTGCTGATAAATATGCAGTTAAAATAACTGGAGTTAATAATTTAATAAACGCTCTTAAAAAACTACATATTAAAAATTATGAGAAAAGAATTAGTAGACTATCATCTTAATTTTTTTGTGAATTTACATTTTAATTAAAAAATTAATGAATATTTTATTAAAAATATTAGAAAGAATTCTTTATAAAATATTTAAATATTAAAAAATAAATGTTGGGTTGAAAAATGAATCCATTTTTAAATCCTCGAATAATAATTCCATTCATAAATAATTATATACAAGATCCGAAGAGATTAGAACGACTAAATCCAAAAGAATTAGAAAAATATAGAGATAAAGCTCTAAAAAAAATTTTTTCAAAAGCATATAAAGTCCCAGTATACAAAAATAAATACAAAAAATCAGGGATAAATCCAAATGACATCCAAGGAATAAAAGATATAATAAAATTACCATTCATCTCAAGACAAGATCTAAGCGAAAATTACCCTGACGGTGTTGTATCACCAGATTTTGACCTAGATAAAGGGCATATTATATGTACAGGTGGAACAACAACAAAATATTGTTGTAATAGCGGATCTGATCCAGTATGTACTTATACAGATACGCCAAGTTTATTGAGGGGGAGTATAATTACAACAAGGGAAAACAGGTTTCATAATCTAAATATGAGAAATACAAGATTTGCACATATAGGTAATTTTAATCCTTATAAATTTGATGAAGTCTTTGAAAAAAATGTGATAAAATATGCTAAAACTTTCGTTTCCTTCGATAACTATTATAACATACAAGCATCAAATAAAACCCATGAAATAATTGAAAAATTAGAAACATTCAAACCAGATGTAATTATATCCTATCCCGCTATTTTCCAAGATATGGCATATCTTAAAAGAAAAGGCTTTGGTAATAACGTTAAACCAAAACTACTTTTTGTTGGAGGAGCAATGCTGGACAACTACACTAGAAATTATGTTGAAACAGCTTTTAATTGTAGAATGTTTAACACATATTCTTCTTGTGAATCAGGTGCAGAAATCGCTTTCGAATGTACCGAAGGAAACTGGCATATTCACTCAGATTTCTTCCATTTGGAAGCAGTAGATGAAAATATGGAACTAGTTAATCCTGGTGAACGTGGTCGACTTGTTATAACAAAACTATGGGGAACAGGCACTCCAATAATTAGATATACAGGCATGGAAGATTGGATAACACTTGGAAATGGAGAAAAATGTTCTTGTGGACTAAAAAGTCCGATATTTGGAAGACCAGTTGAGGGGAGAATATTATCAAATATACATCTTCCTGATGGTAGAAGTATACCTCCAAGTCAATTTTTGTATATCACAGATGTATTAAATAAATTAAAAACTTTTAAAGTAAAAAAATATCAAATCATTCAGAACACAATAGATGAAATTGATATTCTAATAGAAATTGATGAAGATCAAAGAAATAAAGAACCTTCTTTCAATGAAATTTCTGAAAAAATAAAGAAAATATATAAAGAAAATATTGGAACAAATGTAAAGTTGAATATTAAAGAAGTAAATAAAATTGAAGATGACACAGAAACAGGAAAACCTGCACCACTTGTAGTATCAAATATAAATACTATTGAATCCTGTAAAAGAAAATGTAAATAATTTTTTAAATGGTTAAAATGAAAATAACAAAAGATAGATTATTAGAACATTTTATGAGACCAAGAAACGTTGGGGTAATCAAAAATTATGATGGATATTCTAGTGTAGAAAATCCTATTAATGGATATAGAACAGACATATATATTAAAATCAGAGAAGATAAAATTGAGGATATAAAGTTTAAAACAATAGGTTGTACAGCAACAATAGCATCTGCATCAGTTCTAACTGAGATAGTCAAAGGAAAAAAATTGAATGAAATTATTATTGGAAATAAAACTTTTGATGATTTATTAAAACTAATCAATGATGAACTTGGTAAGGTTCCTGATAAAAATTGGCATTGCCCACCAACAGCAATTCTAGCATTTATAACAGCTATAAAGGAGTATTATCTTAAAATTGAAAACAAGGAGAAAATCCAGGAGATAACTATTATTATCGATTTTATAAAAAAATATTTTGATGAAACAATAAATAAACTTTAGAATAAAAATCATTTAACAAGTTAAAAGATCTTCATCTGATGATATTTGAATTGTTGATTCTATTATATTATATTTTGAAGCTAAATATTTATTTATTTTTGTGACTAATTTTTCAGTATCAATGTTATCTTGATCTTCTTTTAAAGATATATGAGCAGAGAATACAATCATTTCTGGTATTATAGCCCAAAGGTGCATATTATTCAAATTTTTAATCTCTGAAAAATTTTTTTTCAAATCATTTTTTACTATATCACAATCTAAACCTTTAGGAGCTGTTTCAAGTAAAACTCTTGAAGATTCTTTTAAAATACCCCAAGCCCAGTATAATATTAAACCTGATATTAAAAGACTAACTAATGGATCAATTAGATTCCATCCAGTGAAAAGAATAATAATTGCTGCAAAAATAATACCCACAGATGATATTGCATCTGCTATCATATGATAAAAAACTCCGCGAATATTCATATTTTCTTTATGGCTTCCATGCAATATTCCTATACTGATTATGTTTACAAAAAGTCCAATTAATGCAATAAAAAGCATTTGAAAACCAAGAACTTCTTCAGGGTGTATTAGTCTTTGAATTGCTTCCCAAATTATTAAAATTACAACTAGTAATAAAAAAATACCATTGATAAAAGCTGCTAATATTTCTGCTCTATATAATCCAAAAGTTCTATGATGACAAGGAGGTTTTTTTGCAATAATAATTGCAATTAAACTTATTGCAATTGCGAATGAATGGGTAAACATATGGCCAGCATCACTTAACAATGCAATACTATTAGTAGTAAAAAAACCAATAATTTCAACAAACATTACAATAGTTGTAATTAATAGTGAAAGACTCAGTTTTTTCTTTTCAACATTTCTATATTCAAAGAGATGTTCAGAAAAAGGATTCTTTTCTATTTTTTCAACCATATTAAATTATTCCCCTATGGCATTATCTTATTTTGAAAATAGTGAATGACTGTTGGGTTATAAAATAATGTTCTTCATCTATTATATATCCTACTTTTTTCATTTCATTTTTTATAATTTCAGGTTTAATATAATGTCCAAATAATTTGTTAAAATTCAGATATCCGGAGCCGTTATGCTCAATAATTATTATTTTTCCATCTTTTCCCAATCCCTCACCTAAAATTTGTAAATATTTTAATCTATTTGGGATATGATGATATACATTTCTTAAAAAAATATAATCTAGTTTTTCTTTTGGTAGTTTAGGTTTATCGTCATCAGCTTGAATGGTTGTAATATTTTTTAAATCATTTTTATCAGCTTGTAGTTTTATATATTTTAAAAATTCAGAGTTTGTATCTATTGCATAGATATGACCTTCATCACCTACTAGTTTTGCAAAACGTATCGTGAAATACCCACCCCCTGATCCAATGTCAGCAATTTTATTACCCTTCATTATTTTTATAATATCAATTACTTTATTTGCTTTTGATTTTTTTCTTGATGCTTTATTATTGAACATTTTTGCTTTTTTGAAAGTATCATTATTCATTTAATAATACAATATAATTCTTGTATATAAAAAGGGGATTATTCAAGAAAAAATATTTAATTTGGGTTTCAATTGTGTCCAGATTGGAAATAATTATTATAAAAATGATATTTATTTGGAAAATATAATTAATATTTCATTAACATTTGTTAAGGATATATTTATATAAAAAGGATTTATATATTAATATTGGTTTGAAATATCAGTAGTTAGGGGACAAAATATGAATTATAAAAAATATTTAAGTATAATAATAAGTTTATTAATGATAAACATTGTTTTTCTTGTTTCAGCAGAAAACATTGATGATGATATTGATCCTTTAATTGATTTAAGTGTTACAGTTGAAATCAAACAAATTAGAACTTTAGAAAAGTCTGATTTAGGATTTTTTCCAATTGACAAAATAGATTTATTAAGTGACCCTGATTTTTATGTAAAAGTTTACATCAATGATGAGGAATTTACTAGTCCAATTTGGTATGATACCAAATTAGTTGATGATCCCCAATGGTCTGCGACATTAAATGTTCCAGATGAAGAAGATTATGTTAATATAACGATACAACTATGGGATTCAAGTCCAAATGGTGATAAATTATGCGATCTTAGTGAAAACTATGGGGATTTTGAAGAAAACTATGAAGTTGATTTATATTATAATTTAAAAACAGGTCATTGGGATGGAGATGATTGGTTAATACCTTTTTGGGGGGGCCTAGATAAAAGCGGTTATGGACGTTTAAACGGATGTGATGATAATAGTTTTTATCAAAATAATCGTGATTGTGAATTATATTTTGATATTTATCAAAATGACTTTGATAATGATGGTATTCCCTATTGGACGGAGGTTAATGTTTTTAAGACTGATCCTACTGTAAACAATCTTGGTGAGGATTTTGATGGAGATGGAATTCCTATTGAATGGGAATTTAGATGGGGTTACTTCCAAAATATTGATTGGGAGAATTTTACATGGATTCATGATTGGCGATATAACCCCAATATTTGGGAAGATCATAGGAATATAGATGAAGATAATGATGGTATAGATAATTATGAGGAATTTCTAACCGCCAATTTGGGTTCAGATCCTTATAGGAAGGATCTATTTGTTGAACTTGATCAAATGGAGGCAGGTCCAAATGGTGAACCTGCTAGTATTATGCCTGAAGGAGCAAAAGAATTACTTCAAATTGCATATAATAAACATAATGTTGTATATCATCTGGATGATGGTAGTTGGGAAGATTCTGGATCTGATATGATACCATTTGATGAATTAACAAGCACGGATTGGTTTAGTTCAGATAATGATCTTAATAAGATATACAATGATTTCTTCTTACATAATGATGAGAATAACTGGCGTAAAGGTGTTTTTCATTACGGAGTTTTAATCTATCAATGCTCAATGGCTAATGGAAATGCTTTTGGTAGTGGGTCTTTTCAGATTTCAAGTAATGGTTTAAATGAGAAAGCTAGAAGTTTACCATGGTTAGATAGAGATATTGTTTATGCGAGTGCTTATATGCATGAATGTGGTCATACCTTAGGAATATTTCATGGAAATACTCCTGGATGTGATGATCAGAATGGCAAATCTCCCTGGCAGAAAAACTGGTGGAAATGGCGACCATATAAAAGCGTAATGAATTACGGTTATATGTATAAAATTGTTGATTATTCAGATGGTTCACGCGGTAGAAATGATTTTGATGATTGGAATGATATGGATCTTACCTCATTTCAAGAAGATTTTCCTTAAAATAAGTTTAAATTAATTGGAGATAAAATTTAATGAAAAAAAAAATCTTATCAATAATAATTATTTTTATCTTAATTTTATTTTCATTAATTTATCCTACAATAGGTACTTCAATTTCGAAAAATAACATTAAACCTTTGTTTAATACACCATATCATTATTTTACTTATTCTGAAATGACAGATTTACTGCAGAATATTCAAGAGAATCATTCAGATATAATGAAATTAGAGTCAATAGGATATACATTTGAAGGAAGGGATATTTGGATGATAAAACTTTCAGATAATGTTAATCAAAACGAGAACGAACCAGGTGTTCTTTTCATGGGAGCTCATCATGGAAATGAAAAAGCGTCTTTTGAAGTTTTAATTTATTTTATTCGCCATATGATAGATAGCTATTATAAAGAAAACACTGATGATGATAATGATGGACTAATAAATGAGGATCCCATCGATGGAATTGATAATGATAATGATGGCATAATTGATGAAGATCCTTCTGAAGACAGAGTACGAGAAGTAATTGATAATACACAAATTTTTATTATACCAATGGTAAATCCAGATGGTGTTGAAGCAAATTCAAGGAAGAATTGTGTACCTAATTATGGACCTTTTGGGATAAGTAATGAAATAACATCATATGGTGTAAATCTAAATAGAAATTATGATGACAACTGGTTTTTATATTATATTTTACCAACCAATTATCATCTTATGATGAATACTTTTGACTCAAGTTTTAATTTTAGAGGCCCTTATCCTTTTTCTGAAAATGAAACAATAGCGGTTAGAGATTTTGTTGAAGAACAAGATATTAGCATTTCACTATCTTTTCATTCTTTTAGTGAAGTTATAATTTATCCTTGGATGCATACTAGTAAGCCTACCCCTCATGAGGATTTATTTATTTCTATTGGCAAAAATATGTCAAGAATAAATAATTACTATCTATACACTGGTAGAAATTATATAATTCCAAGATATGGAGGTACTCTTGGATCTTCTGAGAATTGGTTGTATAGAGAACAAGGTATCCTTTCTTTTACGATGGAATTATGTAGGGAATACGCCCCCTCAAATCCAGATGATATCCTCTCGGCATGTTATAATCATGTTGGTGTAAATCTTTATATTTGTGAAAGATCGGGGATAATTGTAGAAGAAAAATTGTTATATTAATAGCCGCCTATTTTTAAACTTGGATCACCTAATAATACAAAACCTTCAGATGTATGAAGATGCCATCTCATACTTGGTATTTTATAAGCATTCAGATATTGATTTATTGCATAACTCCAACATTCCCCTAATGTTTCCAGTCCTTCAATACCATAACCTTTGAGATATTGTAATTGTATATAACCATAACCTGATTCAATACAATCTGGTTCATTATTTCCATCACCATCCAAATCACCGTATTCCCCTGGAGCTGCTACTGGAAAACAAGTATAACCAATTGTAGCAATACCGCCTCCATTGATTTTTCGTGCAAACCACCAACCTAATCCCTCTGGAATAATCCTCCATGTATATGTCCAAGGACGATTGAAATTACTTACATTAAACATAGCTGTATGACAACCGCCAATAAGTGTAATTGGATATTTCGTATTTGAAAACCATGGAACATCTGTTATGTATAATCCTTCTTCCCATTCCTCAAAATTCTCTGGAGGATGTGTACCCCATTTAATTGGATTTCCATGTCCATGCATATGTAAAAATAATGCTCCTTCTCCTAAACCATCCATGATATTTTCTGGATTTACAGACATTTCAGATGAATATACTTTTTCATATTCAAATCCAGGTAAAAAATCTATAGATTTATCACAGACAATTTCACCCTCAATACCAGGATCTTCAAAATTATCTCCGCCTACTAAAACGATTTTATTATCGGTATAAGTATTTTCATATTGAATTGATTTTTCAACAATTATTTTTAACTCAAATATATTTCTACAAGGCCATCTTCCAATATATAATTCAGGATATAAATCTAAATCATCTTGTAGAAATCCATTGGAAGGCCATTCACTAAAGATATTGTTATTATCAGTATCCCATGTTGAAAAATTATAGTTACTATCATAGATATCTGCAAAATATAGATCACTCATGTATCTATTCTCATCAGCCCAAAATACATTAACATATCTTACAGGAGTATACCAAGTTTCTAATATACCTGGTTTTCTACCACCAACAAGTAAAACATAGGATATATTCCAATTATCCAAAGAGTTTTTTATAAAATATTTTACTTTTTCAGCTTCATCTCTTCCACTGACCGGGAAATAAGTACCATCATATATTGATTCTAATGTAATCAATCTTGTTTTTATCCCATATGATTCTTTATGTTCTATATATGTTTGAAGATGATCTGAGAATTCTTCAGGCCCAATTATAATTAAATCTATATCATCATCTAATGAAGTTTGTTTATCTTTATAGCCAATATCAATTTTTATTTCACAGGATGTAAAATAATAAAAAATATCCTCATAAAATCTAATAGGGTAAATTATTAAATTAAGAATAATGGATTTTTTTCCATTATTTAAACCTGAAGATATTTCATAATCAAACCAGCTATTTGGATAAAAATCAAATGGATTATAATTAGGATTATTTTGATTATTTTCTTTTTTCTGAGGTTGATTTTCAGGTGGGTTTACATTTGGAGAGTATTGAATATTTTTTAGGATGATTTCTTTATTTATTTTTGAAGTTATTTTGAAATATATTTCATTTATTTTTGTACCATAAGGATAAATGTATGTTTTTTTGTAAACAGGTAATATAGGTTTATTTGGATTAATTATTACATTATTTGATTCTTCAATCAAAATTTTTCCATATCCTGTTGAATAATCGATTTGTGGTTTTGAAAATTCAATAGTTTTTATAATTAAAGATTCATCATTTTCTAATTGAACTGAAGCAATACTAATACTATTTAATGAAAAAATAGTTACTATTATGAATATAAAAAGTTTTTTCAATATATTTTTACCCCCTTTATATTATCAATAATTCATCAATTTAAATAATTTCCGTAGAATTATAAAATCAATAACAAATTAATATTTAGATTGAAGATTCTGAGTATTATTAGTTCCTAACTTCTAATTTTATTGCATTATAGGAACATATCTCATGGCAACAATAACATCTTATACATTTTGAATAATCAATTTTTGCAATATTTTCATCAATTTTTATTACTTTTTTTGGACATAATTTAACGCATTCACCACATGCTGTACAATTATTATTTGGAATTGGATATTTATCTGGAATTTTTTTTCCTGTTAGAATATAACCTGCAGTAGAAGGTAATTTGAAAGTATCATATTTTACATCATTTGGATTTAATAATGGATATTTGATATTTTTCGGCCATAATTTTCTAATTTTTGCATCTTTTAATGTTGGAATTCCTATTGGCTCAATATTTAATATCTCACAAACTGCAAGATCAATAGCATATGAATTATCTGATGCAAGTGCTAAACCTAGTTCAACAGGGTTTCCTCCAGCAGGTCCATCACCTTCCATACTTATTATCCCATCCATTACAATTAAATCAGGTTTTATAATAGATAGAATATCTATCAACATTTCTGAAAACGCTTTTTTCCGAATAAACATGGAATGATACCGTGCTTTTGTTAAACCTGGTATTACTCCATACATGATTTTTGTTGCAAGTGTCATTATCATTAATGAATGAGTTTTTAACTTTGGTAGCGATATGATTTTATCAGCTTCAATCACAAAATTACATATGGATGTCTTCTTCAATCTTTTACCATTTGGTATAGATATTTTTTGGGTTTTTGTATTATAATTTAAATCAATTCCTAATTCATTAGATATTTTAATCATACCACTTTTCTTGTATACTTTATCTAATCTTCTTTTTGAAAAAGGACCAGAAGGAGAATCTCCGATGAATGGAATTGCATCAATTTTTAAAATTTCTTCAGCTACTTTTTTAATAAAATTTGGATGAGTAACAACTGATTTTTCAGGTTCGCTTGCATTGAGAAGATTTGTTTTTAATAAAACTCTTTCTCCCTTTTTTATAAAACTATCTATTCCACCTAATGGTTCAATTAATGATTCAATTTCTAAATTTTCATAAGTAGATTTTTTTATAGTTACTTTAGCATTTGAAACATTATTGTTTTTTTCCATTTAAAATGAAATAAAAATTTACTTATATAAATACATCCGAGAAATATATTTAATAATTTCCAGTTTAAAATCAGATCAATGAAATCAATATTTAAATATTTTTAATTATTTACTAATTTTTTTTATTATGTTTGAATCAATTGTTTCTTCAAATCCTTCAGTCATTTCATTAAATTTTCCTTTTTTAATTAGATTTACACCTATTAACGCCATTATAATTCCAGCAATTGTACTTATTAATAGACTAAGTAATACTTGCTCTACGCTTTCTGATTTTCTGCCAAATATTTTAAACCATTTAACAAACTCAAGGATAACTGCAGATGCCATTGTTGTTACAACTACTAAAAATGCCATTGCGTATTTATTCATTTTAAGACCATCCCAATATTCATCAAAAATATAAATTATAGCGAAAGCTAAGAAAGCTACTAGTATTGATGTAAAAAATTGGGTTATATCTGCATAACCTGGTATATCATAATATGCGTTAAGAAGTACTCCCCCCATATGTAAAGCTAGTATTACTGCAATAAGTAATTCAATTGACCAAGGAAGTGTAACATTGATATCTTTTTTTAATAGAGTTGGTATAAACCCTAGTGTTATACCTATTATTCCACCTATAACCCATATCCATTGTCCTTTCCAAATTGCAAGAATAAATGTAACAATTAGAACTATTTTTAAACTATAGGATGCTATGATATTTTTACATATATTATTACAAAATGATCTTTTCATATTAGAACAATAAAAATACAGTTCATATTATTTTCCAATAATTGTGATAGTGATCTTTTACTATTTTACCATATTATTTATTAACATCTAATTTTATTTTTTACCATTATCCATATTGATAAGATGTTGTGAAAAAGATAATTTCCATTTCATCTGTATCATATTCTCCAGTTTCAGAGTATGCAAATACTTTCAATTTATGACGCCCGAATAATGGATAATATTTACCTTGAATTTTCCACTCATATGGTGGTTCTGAATCCCATAATGTAAACGCATCATTTATACTAAAAATAACATATTTTATTTCATCATTACAAATAATTTCAACATTAGCTATTGGTCGTCCAAAAACAATAGTTATACCTCTTAATCTCTGGAAAAAATTATCAGGAAAACCTAACTCAATAACAGGCTTATTATTAATATATCCCTTTCCTTCAAGAGGAGATTTAATAATTACCTGGATATGAATAGGTTTGATAGCTAGTTCAATTAAAACCGCTAACATTATTTTTGTTGTTTTCATTTGATATGAAATATTAATATTTTCAAAAGTATCATCTGGAGAATGGCCCCCCAGATTTGGGTCATGTTGAGCAATCCATACCCCATCATACCCATAATCAACAAAAGCTTGATTATCTGCACCAGGATAATTAGGTAAATTTTCAACAGACATATCTAGAATATCGTAATATTTAATTGAGATTTCTTGAGCAAAAATAGCTATCCAGTCAGATGGGCTTTCATGAAAAAATCTAATTATTTTTCCGCCTTCTTTTGTTTCTGCATAGCCAATAATATCTAGATTTAGAACCCCTACAATGTTATCCCCACGTTTATATGCCTCTAGAGCATATTTATAACTCCCATAAGCCCCTACTTCTTCACCTGAAAAAGCAATAAAACGAATAGTATGATTAAATGAAAAAATACTAAGAACTTCTGCTATTGCCATAATTGCAACAATACCTGATCCATCATCATTTGCCCCGGGAGAATCCAAAAAAGTGTCATAATGAGCACATAACATATAAATTGCATTACTATTTTGATCATTTCCGGGTATAGTTGCGACTATATTTCTTGATTCATATATATCATAATTCCATTCATGAAACTCAACATCTAAACCCATTTTTTCAAATTCATCATAAATCCAATCTCCTGCTTTTGAACAATTAGGAGTTCCAGTATATCTTACTCCAAAATTTAAAAGATTTTTATAAAAATAATTTAGTCTTGACTCATTAATCTGATTAATTGAATCTTTAATAATAAATTCATTAATATCAATGTTTTTTTGGTTAACTGAACTCCTATAGGCAGATAATGTAGTTGTGTTGAAAATAATACAAAAACCTAATAAAATAGTAATCATAGTTATTAATTTCATATCCTTATTAATTCGCTAATAATTATATAAATATTTTGAAATGAAAATCTTTATAGAAATATAGGTAAAAATTATTTAATTTATCTCATATATTATGTATATTATATGGTAAAATGTTCAATTTGCGGGGAAAGGAAATCAAAAGATGAGATGGTAGGAGATATATGTCAAGATTGTGCTTCATCCATTGTTCAAGAAGATGATTTTGATGTAGGAATGGATGATTTTTCATAAATTTTATAAAATCAAATACAATAGTAATATAAAACATATTATAATAAAAAATTAATTGAATTTATTATATCGATAGTAAACAACTATTGATGTTGAGTGTTGGGAAAATGAATATTAAAGAAATATTAAAAGAATATTTAACTGTACTAAAAAAAGAAGATATTGATGCTCTATCCTCTCTTTTGAATAATAGATCAACAATGTATACTCCATTAGATGGATTGATTTCTGGTAGAATGAAAATTAAAAATTATATTATGAACCAAAAAGATTGGTTAAATACTAAAAATGCTCGGGTTGAGATTTTCAATTTAATAGATGCTAAAAATCGTATTATTATTGAGTTAAGCATTTTTTATGACAAAGGAGAAAAAAAAATTGAATTACCTTTCGTTGCAGTTTTAGATATTGAAAATAATTTTATTATTAATATTAGAATTTATCATAGTTCTTGGCCTATAACTGGTAAACATATTAGCATTAAACCAATATTGAAGCCAGATACTAATTTGGAAGTCCCTGATATTATAATAGAATATATGAAAGGAATAAAAAACGCTGATAAAGATCATGTTTTATCCTTATTTGAAGTAGATGCATATGTTCAAGAACCTAGTGGTTCTAAATATAGACATTTAGGGGAATCTGGTAGAAACGAATTTTATAGCTTTGCTTTAGGCAAAGGAGGTATCCCTCTAAAACATTGCACTGCAACTTTTGATGGAAGACATTTTGCCGTTGAATATGTTTTTGATGAATGGGGTAATAAAAAATTTGAATCTCAAGCAGGTATTGCAATTTATGAAATTGGTGAATCAGGAAAAATTGCTGCAGTAAGAATATATGATGATGCATCACCACCAGAATAATTTATTAAAATAGTATAAACGGTTTTAAAATGGTTAATTTTCAAAAAAAAACCTGATAGTAAATTGAATAATAGAATTTTAACAACTATATCAATTGTTTAAGAAAGAGGATATAAAATAAATTATTAAATGGTTTTATGAGCCTCTTTCAAAATTTATTATTATTAATTCTTATTGGATTTTTATTGAAGGAGTGACCATAAAAAAAATTTAAAGATCGGAAATCTAATTAATAATCGTCCAACTAGTAGATCATTAATAATTTTATTCTTGGGCATATTGATTTCTAAAGGTTCAGACCATTCGCTCTCAGCACCAAAAATGTCTTTAGCTTTTACCTTTATCTTGAAGCTACCATTTACATACCAAACGTGAGAAGTAGATATCATACTAGAAGACAATGGTTTAATCCAACCACTATCTGTATTATCACCCCAATCAAATAAATAATATAACTCATCAGGCTCATTATCAGGATCAACAGTTACACTGCATGAATAAGTATACTCAGTTTCAATTTTTCCTATAGAAGGACCATCTACATCAGTAGGAGCGTTAGGCGGTTGATTATCAGAAGTCTCAAAAAGAGAAGGTATTGAATATACATGCTCACCATTTTCTAACTCTTCGTGTAAATTAAATATTATAACATTATTAAAATCATGAAAATAATATAGATGAATATTATATTCCTCCAGATCATATATAATTGACCATTGAGTTGGATAATTTCCTTCCATATGCGTTTCATTTAAGATCTCAGTGAAATAATCAAGTGAAATAATTTCCATTTCTTCTAACTTTCCATAAGCTTCATCATATCTCCAGCAAGGATAACCTCCTAATGAAGGATGAGACGGGCGGAAATTCGTAACAACTTGAAAAGCCCCATCTTTCATAGTAACATCATCACCACCAATAATCACAGAATCACCATTTCTATCGACAACCATAACATGACAATTCTCTAAAAATCGGAGATTATATTGATTAAAAATATCAAGCACTTCATTAACTGATGAACATTCTTCCATGCATTTCTCCATTAAATTCCCATAATTTCCACGATATACTGGCTTTAGTAAAGAATTTGTCACACTTAGAAATGGTGCTGCTAGATATGCAAACATTACACCTTGACTATTCATTCCACCTTGATGCCAAGATGGGAATTCATTCCATCCGAAATATACCCTTCCAAATTTACCTTCTTCTGAAGGTAAAAATGCTATATAATTTTCCTGAGTATACCAATCCATATTCCTTCCAACTAAAGTAATCCCATCATTTGTACTATTGAAGACAATACATGCTTCTATTGAAACACTAAAAATAATTAACCACAAAACTGTAATTGTTAAAATCATTTTCTTCATATTTATTCTCATTTGATAATTAATATTTCCAGGATATAAAAAAATATCTATACATTGATCTAACAAATTAACATTATTGCTTGCTGATTATGATTTTAATTGATATCATGTAAAAAGTAATAGAAATATTTTTTGAATAAATCGATATGTATATTGATAAACTTATAATTTATTTCTATGATAAAAGGGGATATATCGCAATACTGAAAAATCTGTTAGTTCCATGAACAATCCAAGCACCAGCTAAATTACTTGTTCTTCGACATATCTCAATAGTAATTAAACCCTGAATTATTGTACTTATAATAAATAAATTTGTAAAATTTTGTGGATGAATTAAAATAAAACTAAGAAGAGAGGTAATATAAGCAATTTTTAAATTTGTTTTACTCATTAAAAATAGAAACAATATCCCCCTGAAGAAAAACTCTTCAGTAAATGATTCAATAAAACTTACTATACCAAGAGGAAAATTTGGATAAAGAGTTCCCCCTATCATAGTTTTAGCTAAGTATGTAATAAACAACATCAATGGGAGAAAAAGGAATCCAAGTTTCAGGCTCTTTTTAATTCCATTACTAGTAATTCCAAATTGATTATATTGAAATTCTAGTTTTTTTCTTCTTTGTTTATTTCTAATTTTATAAGTTAAATAAAGAAAAAATAGTGGAACTAATACAAACAATAAGAATTTAGTAATAATATTTGCTGATGAATTTAACCCTAATGTTAATGGCCAATATAGTATAACAATAAAAATCATAACTAAAGTGATAATAATTATTTCCAGTAATGAATCTCGTTTATATTTTATTCCATATATTATAGGAATAATCATTGGAATTAACATTGGCCAAAGTAAAAAATCAAAGTTTACTATCCTTTACCACCTAATTTGTATAATCCGAGAATAATACTTAATATTTCTCAACATTTTTTAATATTTTTACCTGCTGATTATGATATTAATGAGTATGGTATTTATTGTAGAAAATCAAGTTTTGGGAATCGCTGGGTTAATCTAAAGAGCCATAGATTAATATTATCGAATGATCTAATATGTAGCATACTAACAATTAAGGGATCTGACCATTCGCTTTCTAAATCATGTATATCTTTCACTTTTGTTTTTATTTCATAATTTCTCCTCATATTCCAACTATGGGTTATATTTACAATTTCACCAGAATCATATGGTCCAATCCAATTACTATCTGTCCCGTCCCCCCAATCAAATAAGAAAAAAATCTGATCACCATTTGGATCAATACTACTACTTGAATAACAGTAATCTGTATTTGTTTTTCCATCAATTATACCAATAGGTCTTGAAGGTTTTTCAGGTCTCTGATCATTTGGTTGATAATCTACCCAAGAAATATATGTTCCAATAAATAATCCACCATATTCGATATTAAAGAAACCATCAAAACCCCATTCTACCCCCCAACTATTTTTGCAGATCCAATACCCACCATTATCAATACCCGGGTCATCTTTCCAACCTACAATTACAATAATATGATTTAATTGATTACCCCAAGGTTCATTTGTATCTGGATAATAATCGTTTTCATTATTATTAAAAGACCAATAATTAATAAAATCCTCAGTTACATTTATGCCTGCAGCAATTGGACCATCTTGATAAATCAGAGATTTTATTGTATCCCTTGCTTCAAGGCTATCAAATCCTAACCAGGTTTCTCCGCAGTCAGATATTGGAATAAGATAATCGATCCAATTTTCACATTTATCAGTACAAGGTACGTCATCATCAGCCTGATATGGAAAACATGATTCAGGAATAGCTCCATTATAACTATTACCTTGATATGATGTATCCATCATGAAATAAAAAGCATTATATGGGGTTCCGCCTAAGCAACCTTGTCCATAGTTATTTGCGGCCATCGGTAAACATGATAAAACATATTGTTCAGATAAATCAGGGTTAATCTCTGAACGATTTTCTCTGATTTTAATAATACTCTCTAACGTTCCAATCGCTGCAAAATCCCAACAACTTCCACAATTATCTTGATTTTTAGCAGGAGTAGTCCAATCCTCTCCATCGAGTTTCTTCCAATTAAATTCATCTGGTGTATTAACTATAGCACATGGAATTGGATTAATAAAATTATTTACATCATTAAAACAAATTGGTTCAAACATAATAGGATACTTCTCATATAATTTTTGAAAATAAAAATCATATTTAATAGAAATTGAATCGTCATCAGTTAACATGAACATCCAAAAAATACTACCACCTGAGAAACTATAAGAAAGGCTATCAACACTACTCTTTGTAATCCCCTCTTTCTCAGCAGTAATTACACATTTATGGATTCCATAATATTCGTTTGGAGGTAAAGAAACCTCTGAAGGAGATGGAGATACGTACATTGAAAAATTACCATCTTCATCTGTCTGAGTTGTTACATTCATACAACTTATTGTTACATTTGAAGCTCCGTTAAAAATATCTTTCATCACCCGACCATATACAAATATCTGATCTTTCCATGGTTCATCACTAAACCATGAAATAAAATCTGAAACATCATAAATAAAATTTCGAATATCTCCGAAAAGAACTCCCAAGTCATATGAAATTGTACTTATTGATTCAACAATAGCAATAGTATTGTTAATAAATATAAATGGAGCCCAATCCCTTAAAAATCGTAAATATTTTCCCTCAGCTAGCAGAGTCAATAAGCTTTCCAACTCATTTAATTTATCTATAATATTTTGAATTTCGTCTCTTATTTCACTTGGTATTGTTCTGTCATTCCATAATTCTTTAGCGTCATTAATAATATTTGAGGTTTTATCAAAGAGATCATTTAACCATCCAAGTCTTTCAACAAATAAATCGAAAATAAAATCATATAAATCATCTAAAGCATCAGAAGTGTCCTTTAATTTATATAAATCTATGATACCTTCTTCACTTAAAATATTAAAAAATTTATTGACTAACAACTCTCCATCCTTTGTTAATATTTGATTAATAATTGTTAAAGCAATATTTCTGCATATATTATCTTCAATATCTGCTATTAATTGATATATTTGGTTTATTGTATCATTAGTTAATTTTATTTTAAACACGGTCAATGAATTATATTTGATATCTTTATTTTCAAAAAATTCTGATTCAAATGATGAAGATATTGGTGCTAATATTAGTATGACTATAAAAAGGATGACAATTAATAATTTCTTCATTTTATTACTCCCCTTAATAAATATAATTAAATCATTTGTATATAATGGTTATTCATTAAATATGGTACAAATTAGTTGCATCTACATCTAAAATTACAAAAACGACAAAATTTTCATTGAAACTGAATATTAGGTTTTGTATTATTCTCGTTGTTTTCAACTTGCTGATTTATAGTGTTGTTAATTAAAAATAACTGTAAAAATTCATTTTTTAATACACTATTTGAATAATTTGAATATAATAAATTATATAATTTAATAAGATATTAATAATAAATAAAAAATGTTAAGATGATATTAAATGAAAATATTAACTAAATCATTAACTGCCACATTAATTATATGTATAATTATCATCTCTACATATTTTTTAATTTATTATAATTATCCTGAAGAACAAAAAAAACCTGAATTTACCGATGAATCAAATATTATTGATTATAAAATTAGTCCAGATAATGTTACACAAGGTATTTTCTTAGAAGTAAAAAGAATTCATAAAAAAGGAATAGAAGAAGAATTTAGAAAAATAGGAAATTCTTGGAAGAAAAAACCAGTTTATCATTATGAAGCAAATGTAGACGGGGCATTATGGATTAGTCAAAATATAAATGAGTGGGATACAGGTTATATTGGTTGGGAATCATTAAAAGACGTGATGGATGAACAAGAAGAAACGTCAGTTTATTTTAAAATATTTGAAACAAGAAAAAAATTATTTGGAAAAGAAGATGTTGAAAAAGAAAGTTTCAATGTTATATATGATTTTAAAACCGGTGAATGGAAGGGAGATGACAGTTTTAATGATAGTGATGGATATGGACATTATAACGGTAAATATTATGAGATCTGGTTTAGCCTTAATCAATTCGATATAGATGATGATGGGATACCATATTGGACTGAAAATAATGTATTAGGAACTAATCCCAGATTGGATGACTCTCTTTTAGATCCAGATAATGACGGCATACCAACAAGTTGGGAATGGAGATGGAAATATGATCCTTTTATTTGGGATAATCATAGTTATCTTGACCCAGATGAGGATGGATTGGAAAATATTGAGGAATATGAAATGGAAAAATGGCTTGCAAATCCGTTTTATAAAGATATTTTCTGTGAAGTTGATTTCATGGATAAAGGAAATTGGTTTGAGATGGATCATATTTTATGGAGAGAATCTCAATGGATGGTAATAGATAGTTTTTCCTCCCATTTTATTACATTACATGTCGATGATGGTTGGCCTGATGGACCAGTTAATGGAGGTGGTGAATATCTTCGTTATGTTGGTTATACTATTGAACCTGCGGATGGTATTGGATCTGAATTTTATAAAAATCATTTTTCCATTGAGAGACATGGTATTTTTAGATATATCTTTGTTCAGGCTGGTGAGATAGGTTGGGTTCTTCCACAAACAAGTGATTGGAATCCGGATGTTATTTCTCTTCCAGCCAGTAAAAAATTATATTTCAATATGATGCTTCCTCCCGCAATAACTCCTCGCCTTCATCATCTCACTATGGCTGTTTCTTTTATTCATGAACTTGGTCATTCACTGGGTCTGGATAAAACAGTATGTCTAGGAATTGATAATAAGTCAATGGTAGGACGAAATGATCTTCCACCATTACAGAAATTTAGAACACGTCTTGAAGCAATAGAATACTGGGGGGATTATGAAAGTGTTATGAATTATAACAAATTTGGGCAATATTATTTGGATTATAGTAATGGGTCTCATGGAGTACATGATTTTGATGATTGGAGTAATATTGACTTAACTTATTTTCAGAATAAAGCGAGGGGTGATTATGGCGTTGGAGATAATTATAAAAATTAAATTCAAATCAATTATTTACCATAATTGTTTTATATAACGCTGATAAATCTCTTGAAAACATTATTGAATCAAAATAGATTAATGGTAAATTTTTAACAATCTCCTTAGAATCCATTTTAATGTTTTCAACAAGATTTATAATATAATCATTTTGATCAGTAGTATTTTGATAATTCTGTATTTCAGCTATTATTTTATTCATATTATCATTTAACGAGATTACTGAATAGTTAATCTGTTCTAATCTATTGTTTATTTCATTTTTTAAAATATTAATTTGATCATCGATGACAACATTTTCTAATGATAATAAATGTGATACAGAATTTATTATTTTTAAATTGTTAATAGTATCCTTATCATTTAGAGGATTACTTAGATAATTTTTTGATTTATGTATAAAATCTCTAAATTCCCAAAACCCGCTACTCATCATAAGATAATAAAAATTTAATTCAATATTCTCATTTTCCGTCAGATTATCAACTAAATCTGAATAAATATCATATTCAATCTCAATATAGTTTAAAATATCAACAATATCGTATAATCTATTAAATTCGCTATTAAACATATCTGTTTCATATTCATCTATTATTGTATTCATACTATTATGTACAATATTCTCTATATATGAAATTGGATAATAATTTTGAAAACTATTCTCCTCAATTAATTCAGATGTGACATACAAAACTGAATTATGAACTGCTCGCTGTAATTTAATATCACCATGCTCCGGATGATCTCCGAAGGTTACAATCCTTCCTTTATTATACTCTGAGGAAATCCATATTGTTTTACCGATAGTAAAATTTGCCCATGCGTTTAATATTTTTCTTGGTAATGAACTGTTTAATGAATCAATCCAATGAAGCCAAGATAAATTAATATCTTCAACTCTCGCTAAAGATTCAGAGTTTTCACCAACCCAAGTAAAAACTGGCCCCCCCTGAATAACTGATCCTGCTAAAGTTCCATTAAGTCCAAAAACTACTGGACTTTCAGTTGATTCAATTGAGACGTTAATTGTAGATGGCATGCCAAGAGCTAATAAAGTATCTGAAAATGAAAAAAAACCAATAGATGGAAATCTTGGGAAATAATATTGAAATAGAAGAAATGGAGTAAACCTCATTCCACTACTAGCAATAAAAGCACCGTAACAAGATCCAACAAATCCTCCACCATTAGATATAAAATTTTTAATAGAATATTGTCTGTTTAATATTGAAACAAAGCTTAAATTCTTTTTTAAACTTTCCATCATGTTCCCACCAGGCCAGATTAATGTATTAAAATTCTGGTTGTTTAACTCAGTAAAAAGATCATTGTCATCAAGAATCTCATTATTTAGAAATCCAGCCTTATATAAAGTTGACATATACCAATTCATACATCTTGTTGTTACGCCTTGATCAAAATAATATGCAATCTTTGGTTCATTAAACCTGTATAATTCAATATTTTGAATTGGTTCATTTATTATGTATATATTTTTTGACGCAGTTTCTTCTTTTTGTGATGAATTAACAGATAAATATTCAGATATTATAACTATAGACATTATATCTTTTGAGTGTTGTCCTATGAATGGAATTATAAATGAACCTCGAATGAAATTTCTATTTTCAGGTAATTCACTAGATAAAAGAGTTTTTGTAAAAAGTTCAATATCATCAGATAACCAAAAAATAGAAATATTATTTCTAAGGAGATCATTGACTATATTAATTGTTTCATATTGTATCTCAGGATTATTCGAAATTTCTACACTTGAAGGAATAGATATAATAAAACCATACGCTTCCATATCATTTTTATTAATTGATTCAGGATTAAATGTATAATTAATAATATTATTTTCTTTTGAAGCTATTGGAGATAAGGGTTGAATAAATAAAAATATAGCCAAGAGAAATATACATTTTTTAAAAATACTATTATACATGTTTTGTTGTCCCCATTTTCAAAGTTTATATTAAATTAAAATTTTTAATCTTTTTCTATACATAATAATACATTAACAATTGTGAATTATGAATGCTTTTATCATTTATATATTTTTAAGTCAAAATTAATATATATTACTGATTATGAATGATTAGTTATATTGTTTCATAATTATACCAAGATTCTCTTAATGTTTTTAATGATTCGAAATATAAGTTGGAACATAATCTGTCTATTAATTTTGAGTAATGCCATAAATTACTACATATCTCAATAATTGATTCGTTTTGATTTTCTGTATTATCATAATGTTCAATTTTATTTTCTAATAGGTATAGATCATTGTTTATTTCATCATTAATATTTGTAACTTCTTTTAATTTATTTGAAATATCATCTTTTAGTTCTATTATTAAATTTTTAATAGATGTATTATTTGTCTCGATTTGATTATATATGCTATCTAATTTTATTAAATTGTTAGATGTGTCTTCATAATTAATTGGGTCATCTAGATAGTTTCTTGATCTATTAATTGTAGTTATAAATTCCCAAAAACCTGAGACAAATATTTCTATTGCAAAGGAAAAGTTTAATTCATTTTGATCAATCATTTCAAATATTCTATTAAATAAAATATCAGTTCTATTATTATATGAATTAAAATGATTTAGATTATATTCTATATCATTATTAATTTCTGAGAATAAGGTACTTATTGTATCATCTAAGTAAATGTTCAAACTTTGATTACCTATTGATTCCAAATCTTGAATAGGATACGAAAAATCTGAAATAAGTTCAGATTGTTGTATGGATGAAACATAAAATACTGCATTATGCACTATTCTATTTAGATTGATATGTCCAAGTTCAGGATGATCACCAAAAGTTACAATTTTCCCGTTTTCATATTCAGAGGTCGTCCAAATTGTTTTACCTGAAGTAAATTTTACCCAAAGATCGATTATCATTTTAGAAATAGAACTATTTGCACTAAATAACTCTCTGAACCAATGAGTCCATATTGTAGAGTTAACCTCTTTTATTGTTGCAAGGGATTGTGTGTTTTTACCTAACCAAGTAAAAACTGGACCTCCTCTTAATTGAGAATTATATAATATTTCATCTGATCCATAAATAACTGGGTTATTGATATCTGAAACACTAATATTGAATGTACAAGAAATCGCCAGTGCTGTTGTACAGTCTTGTATTGACAAATATCCCACTGATGGGATTATAGGAAAATAATAATTTAAAAGTGTTAAAGGTAGAAATCTAATTCCACTAGATGCAGCGAAAGCTCCATAACATGAACCTACATAACCTCCCCCATCTGCAACAAAATCTCTTATTGTATTTTGTTTAAGTATGCGCGTAACAAGACCAATATCACTATTTATATCCTCCAGTATCTCTCCACCAGGCCATATAAAAATATTATAATCATCATAATTTAATTCTTCAATAACTTCTTCATCATAAAGAAAATCATTAGTTAGAAAACCTGATTTATATAATGTATAAACATACCAATTTAGGGATCTCGAGTAAACACCATCACCATAATAATAAGCAATTTTTGGTTCAAATAATTTATATGGAGTTTCAAGATTTAATTGTTGTAAAATCATATAAGATTTAATGGGCACTATATCATTTTTATGTATTTCATGGCTAATATTATAATCATATATCACTGCAATTATTTTGATATCAATTGAGTTATTTCCAGTAAAAGGAATTATAAAAGTTCCGGGATTAAATATTAGATCTTTCGGATTTTCTTCACTATTTATATCCTTTATTTTTAATGATATTGAATTTGCTAACCAATATACTGAGATATTTAATCTTAAAAGATCATTAATAAGATTCATAGTTGAATATTGAATTTCAGGTTTTTCAGCTATTATATCTGATTCTGGGAGTGGTATAATAAAACCATAACAATCATTCTTATTGTCATATTTGTTTGAAATTATATTATTTTCATTAATTGCATTAAACGATGGATTTAGCGATAATGTAATAAATAAAAATACTATTGATAAAATGATAATTTTTAAAATTCATTAAAACCTCTAAATTATTAATATTATTGTTATGTATTTATAATACAATATATTAATTAAATATTTATTCCCAATTCAATCCCAATTTTTCAAAATAATTTATTTAAATAAAAATATCAAAAATATTCAAATTATTTAGGCGGTTTATAATTCCACATGTCAATAGTAAAACCCCAATTTATTTTAACTTTATCAATTATTTTTTTATCAATACTATAGACATTAGTTTTATAATCCTTTTTAGATTCAAGATATTTTTCTAAATATGGCTTTGCTTTATCAAAATCCGTTAAATCAAGCTTACCATATATTATTTGAACTTGTTTTAATGGTTCAGCTACTAAGTCTTCATAACTTATTTCTACAAAATTTTTATTTGGAATCCGACCCTTTTGTTTAAAAAAACTATTCATAAATCTAATATAGTTATTAATAACCTGATCTTCTATTTCATCTTCATAAGCATCTTGTAAAGCAAGTTTATCTAAAACTTTAGTTCTCATTTTTTTAGTTGAAAGATATACCTTATATGGATTCCTGTAAATATGAATAAATTTAGCATCCGGAAATATTTCAAGTAATTCTTTAATTCGCGTTGAATTTGGAGGATTTTTCAATATCAGTCTTTTTCCAGAATTTTCAAATGTTACAGTTTTCATTAATTTTAAATAAATTTTCTTCCAATTTTTTAATTCTTCATTTGTAAAACCCTGGAAATGAATTGATTTTAAATATTGTTGTTCAGCATTTCGCGGAAAATGAAGTGCATGGAAAAAAGACCAATCATAAAGGACAGACAATCCAGCTTCCTCCTCATATGGTCCATCAGCAGCCACCTCAACTTGATCCATAGGTCTTGTAGATGGTAAAAATTGAGACAAAAAATTCTTCATTGGATTTAAAATCAGATAACTATCAGGTAGAAGTGTAATCCATAAGGTTACGTAACTAAACTGAGGATCATAACTGAGTAATTCATGTAGGAAAGTTGTTCCACTTCTCCAATGACCAATAATAAAAACAGGTGGTTTTGTAATTTTAGTTTTTTCAATCTTTGTTTCATAGAGAATTTTAAATAAAAATCTTGCTGGCATTATACCTATAGATGATATAGTTATAAACAATGCTCTTGGAAGATATCGTATATCAATTCCACCATTTTCACTCAAAATTTTAATCCAATTTTTTATTGAAATTCCGAATAGTGGATGTTGAATATTTTTTATTTCTGTTTTGATTTTTTTCTGCCTACGCCCAATATAACTTCCTCACCTTTATTTAATCGAATAAAATATAGTATGTTAGCTATAATTAATAATAGAGATACAAAATATATATAAAAACCAATTCCAAAACCCCAGTTTGAATAAACAGAACTTGCAACTCCATTTTGAATTACAGTTGAATCTATATTTCCTTGTCCAATAATACCCCCCACCGCAATTGAGGCTAATTCATTTAATGCAAAAATAAACATTGATATTGATACTGAAAAAGTTATTAATCCAAGAAATAAAGATATTAAGGAATTTTTTTTATTATTATTTCTATCAAAATAATAACTTAGGGAAGTAATAATGCATCCTATAAAGGAAATAATTAAAAATATGTTGATAACTAAGATAAATAAATCTGGTATAAATGCTAATTCACCAACAATATTTTCTGATGATGTAGTTAAGGTTATCAGATTCATTGGATATAAAAACATTGATGATGTCGATGATATCTGATTTGAAGAACCTTGTATTATCCACCATGGAAATAATAATGATATAAAAACGAATATAATTGGTAAAAAAGTTAAAGATATCTTAATATTTTTTTTCAAATAGGAATAAACTAATACTAACCCAATTAAAATAATAAATATTGCTAAAAATATTATAGGATACATGGAATCGTGATTTGTTACAATATCAAAATTTCCTTCATTGTATATATTAATATTTTTTTTGTAAATTATATCTTCATCATTATGAACTTGAAGTATATATTCTCCAGGTGGGAGAGTTGCAGTTAGTTCAATATTATCCTCAAGTTTAATCTTTTTCCCATCTCTCTCAATATATACTATTGAATCTTGATATGGAATCCCTCTTGAATCCCTTACTTTAATATTTATTTTAAACTCAGCAGGAAATTCTATTCTTACATTTTTATCCTCATTTAATTTTATCGATTCTTCAATAATAAAAGATTTGTATCTAAACATTATCTGATAATCCCCTGGTGGGATATCATTGAAAACATAATTTGAATCAGAATTTTTCTCAGAGTTAATTATTATTTGATCATTAATCTCATTGTTTACAATTATTGGATTAAGTTCAACATCTGGAGATAAATCCCATTTATCAAAAATTTCTAAATTAATAATATATCTTTCAATTTCAATTGATTTGGCATCTGATCTTAAATTATTTAAAAAATTTAGCTTTACTGATTCTTCATATACTAAGAATCCTTTATAAAATACTTCTAAGCTATAATCATTTGAATTTTTAGGCGCTTTTATCTCAGTTATTCCATCTTGATCAGTTAGGCTATCTGCAATTATTAAATCATTAATTTTTAAGAAAATCTGAGCATTTTCAACCACATTTTCATTTTGATCAATTAATAATAAATTCAACTGTCCTTCTGAACGACAATTTATATCAATTTTTATATCAGCATTTAAATTTACAATAGCATACCCAATATACTGTTTATCCATAGAGAAAACTGAATTTTCTCTAAATATTTTTACAATATATTCTCCTTCCTCAATATCTGAAAAAATTATTTTTTTATAGAATGAAGAATTTCTGTAGTCAAAAAATTTTAATGATTGAATCATTGTCCGAATAATTCTTGAACTATCAAAATCATCCATTGCTTTCATAGGTAATCTAACTGCGGATTCAGAAGAAACATATTCATTTACTTCATATAGTTCCGCTGATATATAAGAAAAATTTTTCCCAAATATTGCAGAAAGACTCGAACCCATAGGAAATGAAGGTGCTCGATGTACATTAATTGATAGAGTATGCTTCCTTTTTTCATCTATTTCATTATTTATATCTAGTTCATACTCTGGTTTATTTTCAACTAATTTTCTAAATATGGTTGCTTCATCATCTAATATTTTGTATCCATCATTTTTTGTTGAGAAATATTCAGCGTCAAATTCTACAACAAAACCTTTAGGTATATTTGTATCAAGATTTTCATCTTTTTCAAAAGAATTTCTTGATATAACTATATTTGCCATATTATTCTCTAAACCTGGCAAATGAGGATAATCCATTTCAAATGAATTTATCTGAAATCCATTTCTCTCATTATCTCCTGATAGTACTACATCATTAGAATAAAATATAATAGCATGAGCTATTCCTTTTTCTCCTTCATCAAACGAAACCCAACTATTTTCCCCTAAATCTACATCATCTATTATGCTTATGATTCTAATATCTAAATCCTCAGGTATATAATCCGGATCAGTATCTACTTCAAACTCAGTTAATGTATTTATTTCATTATTGAAATGTAAGTAGGGTTGTATTTCTCCAAAATTTAAATCATCAATTGTTTTACTTTTAACAGCCTGTGTTTGTAAAGTAGCATATGTTCCATCAGTATTTGTATCTAAAATAATTACATCATTTAAACTTATATCTTCTAATGCCTCATGTTTTATATGTACATGAATTCTTATTTTAGAAGAAGAAGGGCAGTGATAATATTTGTAATTAGCTGTTGTTTGAAGATCATCTAATTTTGATTTACTTATCATGCCAAATTCAATCATTAAATTACCATCATTGACTATATCCTTTGAAATTAGTTTTTGACTAGTTGAACTATAATCAAAAAGATCCTCTCCATAACTATATTTAAAATCAAAAGAGGCAATTGGATCACCGTTTTTTGGCTTTATTTCAGTTGTTTTTTCTATCATTTTTGTAATATGCTGGCCAGTGTTGTAACCCATAAACTGTCCTTCCTGAGAAACTATATAATTACAATATCCATCATCTGTAATTTTAAAAAACGAGGACTCTAAAGCATATCCGGAAATAGGTTCATAATGATAGTATGATTCCTCAATCTGAACATGATCTTCATAATCTGGATTATCTTTCTCTGTATCCGAGTAATAAACATAATATTTCTCATTACCATCTGCAAACTCAGGTATTAAAAAAACAAGACCACACGAATTAATAAAATTATCATTGGATTTTTCTAAATCATAAATTTGAGATTCTAACTCATGCCAATTATTTTCATCCCAACTTACAATACGGATCGAATGTTGATTCTCATTTTTCGCCCAGCAATTTTCATCAAATTCTATTTTTATATCTACCGGTTGAAATAGTGAAGCTTCCATAGTTGTATCGATCGGAATATTGATTTCTTGAGAAAAATTCCATTCATCATCCCAAGTTATTGGTTCAGCAGAAATTAATTGAATCGAAAAATTATATGATAACAAGACTAGAATTACGGAAATCGTTTTATAGAGATTATTGTTAGATTTAAATGTGAAAATCTTTTTCAGCCTCACAACTATTATTCTGTTTATTATATATTTATATTTTTTTGATAAATACGATATGTCTTATGAGGCTTTGCCCCAGTTTTTTCAATAATCTTCTGAGACGCAAGATTATTCTCATCTACAACCCCTATTTCCGCTCCCTTATATCCTCTTTTTTTCAATTCAGTAATAGTCGTAAAATTAAGTAAAGAGGCTATACCATGATTCTGATATTCCTTTTCTATCCCAATTATATTCATATTAGCCTGATTGATTAATCTTGCATCATAGTAAAATTTCAGATATTTAATAAGATTAAACTTCCCATTCATATTTCTAAATATCTGATTATAATCAGGAAAAGTCCAACTAAAACCTATTGGCGTATTATCTTTTTCTGCAATTAGAAATAATTTATTATCAACAAACCATCTAATATTTTTAATTCCATATCTTTCCTTGATTTCATCTGTTTTTACTGGAACATAACCCCAATGATCAGTAAATGTTTTTATCATGAAATTAGACCACCATTCAATTTCTTTCTTTGCTCTTTTTCTATTAAAAAAACGTATATTTACATTATATTCATTTTCACAATTATTTGCAGCTATTTCTAAATCTTTAGGGATAGGGTTTTTTAAATCAATGTAATAATTAAAAAAATCCCTTGATTTTTTCATACCACTTTCTTCAACAAGATTTATATAATAATTTAATGAATATTTATCAGGGAATATTGGAGGATGATTAAATCCTTCATATACTAGACCACAGCCAATATCAACTCGTCCATCAATTGGACCTATCATTTTTTTAACATTATTTTTTTTTAACCAATTTTCAACAGATCTAAATAATAATGCTGAAATCTCAACATCATTAACACATTCAAAAAAACCGAAAAACCCAATTCTTTCATCCTTTGATTCACAGTATTTATTATCAATAAATCCAGCTATTCTCCCAACTTTTTTTCCATTTTTTATTGCTACATATAATTTTAAATCAGTATGATTCCAAAAATAATTTCTATTATCGAAAAATCTATTTATCTCACCCCATAATGGAGGAACCCAATTTTTATCCCCATCATATATAATCCATGGAATTTCATAAAAATCTTTGAAATCTTTTTTATTATTTACAGATTTAATCATAATATTATTTTGAGTATATGTTAACTTTTTATCTAATTCAAAAATATATTTGATTTTTTTTTCTTTTAATTCTGGTTTTAACATATCTTTTAAAGCTAAAAATTTTTATAATTTTCCTAGAACAAGTAATTCATTTACAACTCTCTTAATTAACCATTTTTCTGAATAATCTTTTTTATTCATTTTTTCCTTACATTTTATATTTATTATTAATTGAATAGATATTTTAGTCCAGGGTAATCATCTGAATACCACTGTATTCTTGCAACTCCTTTATTGATAAAACCTGATGGATAAGGATTCCTATATTCCCAAACCATATCTTTTTCATTAGTTACTTCTAAAAAAAGACCTTGAGTTGAAGCACAAATTAACGTATTTCCATTTGGAAGTCTCTGAACATTTGATGTTATCATAGAATACATATCTTGTGGAGTATCTGTGCT
>JAJISJ010000029.1 GCA_022848765.1 Thermoplasmatota archaeon | reverse complement strand
TATTCTACAAACCTCAGAAGAGATTTGAGAATGGCTGACTATATAAGAAGAATACCCTTATCAATTGCACGTTCTTCTTTTAACCACGTGAATAATGAACTTATTGAAGAAGCAGAAAATATTATTAATGATTCAATTAACACTTGGAATAGATAAAAGTAATATATATTAAAAAAAAATGAATAAAAAGAATAATTTTTTATATTGATATAACTTTTAGTTATATTGGTGAAATTGTGAGTGATGGTGCAAACTACTTTAAACAGATTGAATCTGAAGAAATTAAAAAAATTATTGATCTAATATATGATAATAAACCTGAAAATATTACATTTGATAATTCTATAAATGAAAAACACTTAGAAGTAATCGAGTATGTGGATTCACTTGAAAAACCTAGAATAGGTTTTTGGAAAAAGAAAAAATAATAAGTATAATGAGATATAAATTATAATAATTTATATAGAATGCAAAAATTTAAATACTGAATTATCAAATACATGATTCAATAGGAAATGCTAATAATCTCGCTTATTATATAGATCATTATTGTTTTATTATATCCTTTATATAAGCTGTTATATTACAATCAAAATATAATTATTTAAAAAGTATAGAAAAAATCTAGGTTTTAATTATGAAATATGATCAATTAATAAATAAGAAAAAAGAATTAAATACAATTATTAATAATTCAAATAATTGCAAAAATAATGAGAAATTTTATGAAGGATTAAAAAAGGGAATATCAGAATCTTTCACATTAATTAATTCTACAATTACATTTTACAAACAATATAAAGATGATGTTAAATTATTAATGAAAGAACAAAATAAACTCTGGCTTAAATGGGTTGATTATTATAATGGTCAAACTGGAATTGATAATTCAAATTATAAAAATCGTTATAATAAATGGCTTTTTGATAATATATTTTCAAACATTGGGAATGAAAAAAAAAGTGAATTATTGGAATTATATTAATTTTTGTTAATATTTATTTTTTTATATCATCTGGATTGTCGTACTTTTTAATATTATTGAAATATTTTCTGCATCCTCTTTTGATTTGAGCAAGTTGTTGTTGAGGTATTTTATATGTTTGTTGAGTTAATTCAAGAGCAAATATTAAACCATGAACAAATGCACCGGGATTGTAATTATTTTCTTTACTAAGTTTAAATATTTCATCAGTTACTTTCATTGCATCTTCAATAGTATATGAATTATTATTTTTCTTATTATCAGTTTCAGATAGTTCAGGCATAAACTTATATTCTAACTAAACTATTTATAAATTTGTTTTAAAATTTTGAATCTTTTTTCTTAATGTTTATAAACTATTATTGTATTCTAATAATATTCTAATAAGCAATAAGTGATTATTAATGAAAGAAGAAGATAAAAAAGAGTTTTTAGAGGATTTTCGAAAAGCAGATGGTGAGAAGAAACTTGATATGTGGTATTTCGCGCTTGATCAAGAAGTTTTATGGGAATCAATATTAGCTGATATGTCAGAAATTGCAAAAGAACAAAAAATGGATAAAAAATTAGACGATATGATGAAGGAAGATACCAAAAAAATATCATAGTAATTTTATATTATTATTTTTCGATAAAAAAAGTATGATGGTTTTTTAGCATATATTTTAGTATATTATATTGTTAGGTAATTACAAATAATAGTTTATAATTATGGAGTTTTTATTATGGATAAAATTGAAATAATTAGAAGAGCAGAGAATGCAATGTTATGGTTAGAAAATGCTGAAAGAGCTGTAATTGATGCCAAAGAAGATATTATTAAATTAATAAAAGAAGCAAAAAAGAATTGATAATAGTCAAAAAATTATTCTACCAAATAATACTAAATACTACATTTAACACAAATGTTATGTTTTTCATCAAAACAATTTCTACAGACCAATTTACCACATAACATACAACTAAATATTACACTAGGTTTCCCGCAAATAGTACATAAACCAGATATTCCCATTATTTTTCTCCAATTATAATTAATTTTTTAGTTAACTCATCCAATGGAAGATCTGTTGTAATTAGAGGTATATTTTCCCTCTCAGCTAATTTAATTGCAAGTTGATCAACTGCTCCTGGTTTATGATAAACAACAATCGTAGGTTTAACAGGATGTACTCGAACAGCTATCATTGGGCTTCGCCCATATCTTATACCAGTAAATATTAACGCTCTTTCAGGTGTCCAACCATAAAGATTTGCATAATCAATAGGCGTAATATTTTCAATTGTTTTAATACTATCAACTAGAGTAAAACCTTTAACTTTTTTCTTAAACCCTATTTTTCCAGAAGTTAATATATTTCCAGAAATATTTTTAATAAAGCTATCTACAGAAACGGCAAATGGATATTCCATAATTTCAATAATGCCATCATGTGTTTTTACCATTGAATCATATTGATGTAAAATTTTTCCGCCAAGGGTTTCATCAATTTTAATAAGAGATTCTATGATTTTTTTAACAGTCTGTATGCCAGGTGATTTTCTTCTACCAGATTCATAATCACTTATTACACTTGGAGATAATTTTAAAAAAGAAGCAAGTTCTGTTTGACTTATTCCAAATATATTTCTCCATTTACGAATCGTTTTTCCAGGTTTTGGACTTAATGTAATTTCACCAGCAATCTTTTCTGATAAAATCTCCTTCACATCCATAACTTATTTCTCCTTTAGGTTAAATTTTTATCAAAATTGGCAAAAGTGGAAATAAATTAATTTCCCAACTTTGCCAATATATGTTATTGTAATTCAAATGGTAACTAAACTCTATGATGTCGATAAGTATATCGGCAATATGTTAAATATTTTTCGTAAAAAAGATAAATAAAAAAGACATCCAAATAACTTCTAAACCTGATAAAATTTGAAATAATACAATAATTTTTAACTTTTTGTTTATTTTAAGTATCAGGAAAAATGATTATTTTGACAATTTTTTCTATCTAATAAAATATAAATTTGTTATTCTATTTTTACAGAAATGACTGATAAGGAAAATTTCAATATGTTATATGTTGAAAAGATTGTCTTAGAACATAAAAACAAATTTGATATATTAGACAAGAAAACTTATTAAATTCACCAATATTGCACATATAAAAATTTGTGGTGAATTATTATGGCTTATGAAGAAATAATTGAATTATTAACAAGAAAATTACCTTTTTTGAATATATCCATTGCAAATATTCTAATGGCAATAATAATAATAATTATTGGATATTTTGTGGCAATAATTGTAAGTAAATATGTTGCCAAGGTTATGAAAAAAGCAAAAATGTCAAAGATTCTGGTAGAATTTACTAGTAGAATTTTAAGGATATTACTCATAATTTTTGTAATTTCAATAGCAGTTGGTTATCTTGGTGTAGATATTGGAGCAGCAGTTATTAGTATCTCTGTTGTAGCAGGCTTCATATTTGGATTTGCATTTCAAGAAACCTTAGGAAATCTTGCAGCAGGATTTATGATTGCAATTACAAAACCATTTAAGAAAAATGATTATGTCGAAGTCGCAGGTCATAGTGGTAGAATAAATAATGTTGGAGCAAGTATCACTTCACTTACAACACTTGATAATAAGAGGATAATTATACCAAATTCTAAGGTTTGGGGCGAACCAATTGTAAACTATACTGCTCTTAGTACTAGAATGATTGACATGCGAGTAGGTATTAGCTATGGTGATGATATTGGAAAAGCAATAAAAGTTGCCATGGATGTTGTAAAAAAACATGAGAAAGTACTTGATGATCCGGCACCATATATAGGAGTAGCAGATCTTGGAGATTCTAGTGTGAATTTACTAATGAGGCCATGGGTAAACACTGATGATTATTGGATTACAAAATGGGATTTAACAAGAAATTTAAAAGAAGCATATGATAAGGAAGGTATTAGTATTCCATTCCCACAGAGAGACTTATGGATAAAGAGTCAAAATACTATGGAGTTAAATACAAAATAAGATAATAATCTATGACTTATTAAGATAAAAAATTTTAATAATCAGATGTATTTCCTTTAATTTAAATATAACATTATAAATTAACTTTAAATTTTACTTAAGATGAAAAATAAAAAAATAAACATATTTATAATCTTATTTGTAACTTCAGGAATAATTGATATCCTATTAGGATTCCTACTTATTTATTTCACTTTATATGATAAATACAATTTAATTGGAACGGGGAAAATTTTATATGAATTGATTTTTGGATCATTATATGTTGGAACATATTATATGCAAAGAGTACCATCATATATTATGGGAATATTTTTCATAATATATGGATTATTGTCATTCCTATCAACAGTATTACTATCAAAGAAAAATAATCTTACAAGGGGATTAGGAATGATAAGTTGTACATTTGGACTAGTAGCAATATTATTAAGCAGGCCTATTAGATATGAAATATTTTATATTATATCTATTATTTGGTTATTTCAACTAACTATACTTATATTATTATGGAATAAATTATTATTTTTAGAAGAGAAAAATGAAATTCAAATTACTAATTAATCCAATACTATATGCAATTTCACTAGCAATGGGGATATCTATAATTATACTATCATACTATATGGATTTTTCATGTTCTATCAATATAAGATATTTAATAATATACATAACAATTGCAATATTATGTTTGACATTAGCTGGTATAAACTCAATTAAAAATAAATAAAAAATATAAGGAAAAAATTGTTATAATTTTCTATAAATGGAGAATTGCAATTGAAATTTCAATTATTTGTGCTTATAATTACTTTGATTTTATTAAATACGGGATTTTTTGGATGCGTAGAAAAAACTGAATTATCAATAGAATATTTTAAACTAGAACCAATAATTATTCAGAAAGGTGAGATAGCAAATTTAAGTTGGAAAGTAACTGGTGTAACGTCAGTAATAATTGATAATAATATTGGTAATGTAAATTTATATGATTCAATCATCATCAGTCCGGAAGAGAATACAACTTATACTCTACATGCAATATTTTCTAATGAAATCATAAACTCTAGTGTTACTATTTTTGTTGAGGATAAAAAACAAGAAAATAAAAAAGAAACACCAATTGTCAATATGAGTGCAGTATCATATAATATGAATAGTAGTGTTTTAATTAAAATATATAAAATATCAAAAATTGGTGTTGAATGGTCAACTGTATCAGGAAAAATAATTAATGAAAACAATGGAGAAATTGTCTCCTTTATTAATATGGATTGGAGACCTAATGGGATGATTACTGAAAGAGATGAAATAATAATAACTAATTCAATGATAAAACCAAATTTAATTCCTGGAACATATTATACCTTTATATTATCATATCAAATAACAAATAAAATAATGGGGGATGTCTCATGGATCCAATAATCTTATTTTAATATATAAAAAATCATATAATTATTTGATGAAAAAACAAAGGTAAGGATAAGGTAAAATAATTGGAAATAACGGCATGCCCAAAATGTGGAAGTAAATATATTTACCAAGCAACACTTGGTAGTGGATTACCATCAGGATACACATCAAATTATGTTTGTAAGGAATGTGGCTATAAAGGTATGCCTTTCATATTTGATAACGAGGCGGAATATAAAAAATTTATAATTGCAAATCAAAAAGAAAAACTAAAATAGATGTTTTTTCCCCCTGTTGGAAATAGTCTTATAATAGCTTGAAAGATATTTATTTCTCCTGTTACTCCCTATGTTTTATAGGAGAAATATCCTTATAAAGCATAATATGTTATATTTTTATGGTATGGTGGTGAAATGGAGATTAAAAATTCAGATCAAATGAAAAAAGAAAAACATGAAATTAAGGATATGTTTAAATCAAAAGTTGGAAGGATAATTATTATTGCTATTATTACATTGATAATACGAAAAAGTTTTGAAATATACCGTAGCTCATTTGGCGATTCCTTCATTTCAATATATATATTTTTAACAGGTATATTGGCAGTAGAATTAATAATATTGATTGTAGAAATCATTAAATATTATGATAAGAAAGACAAATCTAAACTTAAGAAGATATATAAAATATTTAATGTAACAAGAAAACCTAGGGTTTTTGAGTATATGTTCTTTTTATCATTGTTTATAGCTACTATATATTCATCATTTGTAGCTTCTTCATATTATGTTCAAGGGATGAATGCTGAGATTATTAAAAATTCATGGGGTTTTATTGTATTTTATGGATTTGCAATAGCTTTAGGTTGGTATCATTATATTGAAAGACTTGATGAATAAAAATTAATACTTTCAGTTTCCTTTTACATTTATCTTAATATTATTTTTAGTATTAACATTAGTTATGAATCCTAGAGAACTATGCATTGAATGTTGTCGGAATAAACCATCTGATGACAAAACTTGGTTCTGTGAAAAATGTAAGAATAAGATCATTAACTATTGCTGGAATTATCATCAAAAACTCCAAAATAATTATTGAATCGTAAAGCATATAAAACTAAAAAAGAGATAAGAAATCACATGATTATTATTTAGTATTATAACGTCTACTAAAAATAAAAACAATTCCCGTCCATATACATAAAGGTAATACCATCATTATAAGAAAAATATCATTTCTATTATTTGTAATATATAGTATTACAAAAACAAAACCAATAAAAAAGCAAATGACTCCAAATTTTAATCCTAATTTTATATTTTTCATAAATTAAAAAATTATATATGTAATATTTATAAATTATTTTCCGATTTTTGAACATTTAAATATTTAATTTAAAAAAATGAATGTAAAAGTGAATACTTTCAGTTTTCATATTTTAGTTATGTTTTTAAGAGATTAATTATTACTAATTTTAATTAGGGATATAAGGGATGTATTAAATTTGAAAAAACTTCTAAGTATATCTGGAATTGTATTTGTTTTATTATTTATTCAATTAAGTGGATGTATTGACACATCAAATAATGATGATGGATTTTGGGATTTTATACTTCCATTTGTATCTTCACCAGAAGTTGATGAATTACTAACTGATCCAAAAATAGTTACAATGAGTTTTATGTATGATGGAAATATGTGCAATGTTGATTATATTGTATATAAAGGTCTTAATGATTATTTAGCTTCACTTACAAGGAATATTACTTATTATGATGATCCGCCAACTACTAAAGACTTTATCATAAGAGATTTAGATCAGAATCATCAGAAGATAGTCCTCATGTCTCTTGTTAATTATATAGCTAATTTTACAGAAGATAAGGATGATCAGGCTAGAATTGCTGTTAGCATGGTTCAGAATATTCCATATGATGATATTGGTTTAGAATCAGGATTATTAAATTCGAAATATCCTTATGAGATTGTATATTCTCAAACTGGCGTATGTGGTGGAAAATCAGTGCTATTAACATTTTTGTTAAGAGAACTTGGTTTTAGTGTTGTTATATTTGAATATGAGCAGGATAGTCATAGAGCCGTTGGAATTAAATGTCCATATGAATACAGTTATAATGGAACTGGTTATTGTTTTGTTGAAACTACAGCACCAAGTATCATTACTGATAGTGATAAAGAATATGAGGGTGTTGGTAAATTAAGCTCTTATGAACTTATTTTTATTTGTGATGGATTATCATTTGATTCCGTTTCTGAGGAATATAATGATTCTATTGAATATCATAGACTATTGGATTTAGCTGATTTAAATGGCGGTACTCTGAGTCCATCAAATTATGATAAATGGATGAACATTGCTAATAAATATGGATTACTATAATTTTGAATATAATGATTGAAATGAAAATACTTTCAGTTTTCCACGTTATTTATTATTAAACTATTTTTATTATAATTAATAATATGGAGGAAAATAGAAGATGCATCTATTGTGATCATAAATTCATAGTTGATGAACTTGATCCTGTGTTAAAATGTCGATCTTGTAGAAAGAATAACGTAACTACTTTAATTAATACAAAATGGTAAATCGTAAAGTATATAAAAGATGATAATTAGGTTATATTTAAAAGTTTACTTAGTTTCGCATTTTTCTTTCTCATTGTTAGTAACTAATACATTACACGGCCGAAACTTATATCCATAATATATTGCACCTGTATAGCCATCTTCTTGAATTTTTCTAAATGTGCTATCTACTTTCATTCCAATTTTTATATTTTCAATATCACAATCTACAATCTGTGCAGTTATTTTTGGCCCTTCATTTAATTTTATAATTGCCATAATATATGGAACTTGTTTTTGAAAATTTTCAGATGCTGAATGTATTATAGTATAAGTTATAATTTCTCCCTTTCCACTAAATTTTATATCCTGCATTTTCCCCATACTTTTTCTACGGCAATAAGGACAGGCCTCTTTTGGTGGAAAAAATGTTTTATTACAACTTCCACATATATTTCCAATTAGGTTATATCTTTGAGGTATTTCCCTCCAAAATCTTGCCACACCTCCACATCCCATCTATATCGCCTCCAAGATATGTACTATACAAGTCGCTCCAGAACCTCCAACGTTATGAGCTAATCCAATTTCTGCGTCTTTAACTTGTCTTTTATCAGCTTCTCCTCTTAATTGCTTAACAATCTCTACAATTTGAGCTACCCCAGTTGCACCTACTGGATGACCTTTTGATTTCAATCCACCACTAGTATTTACTGGCAGGGAACCATTGAGTGTTGTAATATTTTCTTCAACTGCTTTTCCTCCTTCACCTTTTTTTACAAAACCTAGATCTTCTATTGCACAAATTTCAGCAATTGTGAAGCAATCATGAACTTCAGCTAAATCAATATCTTTATGAGTTATATTTGCCTGTTTATAAGCTTTTTTGGCTGCGATTACAGTAGAATCTAACGTACAAATATCTCTCCTTTCATGTAAAGCAAGAGAATCTGAAGCCTGACCAGAAGCTATTATTTTAACGGGTTTTTCAGTAAATTTTTTTGCTTTTTCTAAAGAACATAAAACAAGTGCTGCTGCACCATCTGTTACTGGTGAACAATCAAATAAACCTAAAGGATAAGCAACAGTAGCTGCATTTAAAACATGTTCCATTTTTATTTCACGTTGATATTGTGCAAAAGGGTTTAATGCACCATTAGCATGGTTTTTTATTGCAACTTGAGCTAGATTTTCTCTAGTTGTTCCATATTCATACATATGTCTATTGGCTATCATGGCATAAACTCCTGACAATGTAGCTCCGAAAAATGCTTCCCATTCTTGATCCAAAGCAGTTGCAAGTGTTTCTGTTGCTGCATTTCCACCAACATCATTCATCTTTTCAATTCCACCAACTACAACAATATCATTTAATCCAGATGCAATTGATAAATATCCTTCTCTTACTGCAAGACCTCCTGATGCACAAGCACCTTCAACACGAGTAGATGGAATATTTAAATGGGAAAAACCAGAGGCATCAGCTACCAATGCTCCTATGTGTTCCTGTCCAATAAATCTACCAGAACTCATTGAACCAACATACATGGCATCTATTTCTAATCCTCCAATTCCTGAATCAAATATTGCTTTTGATCCAGCTTCTGTAATTAAATGTCTAAAAGATTTATCCCATAATTCTCCAAATTTAGTCAATCCAACTCCGATAACAGCAACATCTCTCATTTATTATCACTCCCAATATAAAAGATCAGTTAATTTTGCATAGGTACCGTAATCTATATATTTTTTATCATTAACCATTTGTTCTACTAAAGGAGCATTTCCGCGATGTAATTTAATAATATCATCTGTGATGGTCATATCAAAACTATCACTACCGGCTCCAGAACCATAACTAGTTAAAAAAATTCTATCACCTGATTTAGCAATATCTAAAACAGAGGATAGACCAATCATAGTTGCACCAGAATATGTGTTTCCAATATATGGGACCATCAGACTTTGTTTTATTTGATCATAAGAAAAACCAAGTTTTCTTGCAATACTAACTGGAAATTTACCATTTGGTTGATGAAAAATTGCATAATCATAATCCTCAGGTTTAGTATTCACTTTTTTCATTAGATTAAACGAGCAATTTGTGATATGTTTAAAATAAGCTGGACCTCCAGTAAATCTACCGCCATGAGCTGGATATTTTCTTTCAGCTCTTCTCCAAAAATCAGGTGTATCAGTAGTATAAGAACAGGTTTTATTTATTATTGCGATTACATTATCTTTTCCAATAATAAAAGCACCTCCACCAGCTGAAGCTGAAAATTCGAGAGCATCACCTGGAGCAGCTTGTGAGGTATCTGCACCAATAGCTAATCCATATTTTATCATATTTGATTTAACAAATGCAAAACAGGTTTGCATTGCAGCTGTTCCTGCTTTACATGCAAATTCATAATCAGCAACCATTAATTCTGGAGTTGCACCAATAGCTTCACCAACGATTGTTCCAGTAGGTTTTACTGCATATGGGTGAGATTCACTACCAACATAAATCGCACCAATATCCTTTGGATGAATTGAACATCTATTTAACGCACCACGAGCAGCTTCAACACTAATTGTAGCAGTATCTTGATCTATAGAAGGAACTGATTTTTCATAAATACCAAGACCTTTACTTATTGATTCACCGTCTTTACCCCATACTGATGCAATTTCTTCTGCTTTGATTCTATATCGTGGAATATATGCTCCATAACTTACAATTCCTATATCACTCATTGTGAAATCACAAAAAAACTAAAATTTAAAAGATATATTTATAATTGACGATTTATTTATCGTTTATAAACGTAATAATATAATAATATTATAATGTAATTTTCTTACCTTTTTTTAATTCATCAACAGATTGATCTGCGATCTCTTGAAGTTTCTTTTTATCCAAAACTGCTTCACGAGCTTTAATATTCTGTTCTTTGATTGCCATTTTAGCTTGTTTCCATTGATTTCGTCTTTCCTCTTTGACTGAAATGATCTTCGATCTCATTTCAATAGCTTTTTCATGATTTTTTTGCGCCTCATTTTTTACTTCAATATATTGTTCATGTTTTTTGTTAGATTCGGAAATTGTAATTGATAATTCATTAACCAATTTAATATATTTCTCGTGTTTTTTTTGGTTTTCATTATAAAATTGTTTGACTTTTTCATGCTCTTCGTCAGCTTTTTTAAATAATTCATCTATTGCTCGATCTTTATCTGTAATGTCAATCTCAATATGTTCCTGTTTTTCTAACTTTTTAAGAATTTCTTTATGTTCAATTTTTTTTTCTCTAATTTTATCAATCAACTCATTTTCCTTTCGGGAACTCATTGGAATTGTTTCTTGTTGATATTCAAGCATTTGAACGTCTGCATTAAGTTCTTCAACTCGCAATGGTAAATTTCTAAAAACTCCTCCTTTAATTTTACGTCTAGCATCAATAATTGATTTTGCTTGTTCTTGAAGTTTATTACGTTTCTCTCTATGTTCCTTCATCTTTGTTACAAAATTATCCCTCTCTGTTTTAGCTTTTTGCATAGACTCTTTAATTTCTTTATGCATACTATTAATCATATCACGTTCTTCACGTAATACTTTAGCTAAATCATTGAGTTCATTACGTCTTTGAATAAATGATTGATATTTTTTTTCAGAATTTATCAATTGTTCAATTTCTTTTTTCTTGCTAGAATTATCAGCCATAGTCCACACAACAATATTTTTTTAAAGGGAAATTATTAATATTTCTTAACCACAATACTTATCTCATTTTTACCTTTTACGGCTATCCAAGGTATATCTAACTCGGCATATCCTTCAGCAGGAATAATAATATCCACTACTTTATTCTTTTCCTCACCATTTATATATAAAAGAACAACAATATTTTCAGATGAAACATTACCTTTATTCTTCAAAATAAATGAGGTAACTATTTTTTCACCTTCTTTAAATATTCTTGGCAAATGTATAATATTATTAATAGATAAATTTGTAATGGAATTCTTTAACACTATCATAGTTGAAATTTTTTCAATTTTTCTTTTACCATCTGTTTTAACAATTAAATCAATTTCCGCCCAATCATCTTTTTGTACCAAATCTGTTGGTTGTACGCCAAAAGTGATCTTTCTTGATTCTTTTGGATTTAAATGAATTTTATCCTTATTAAACGAAATTAACCATTTGGATTCCTTTTTCCTATCAACAATATTTATCTCATAATATCTAGCTTTTTTTGTAGGATTAATTAATTTTATTTCAAATAATCCAGTTTGATTTGGTGATATTTCTATTATTCTATCAAGACAAATTATATCTACAAATTTTGACGTAATGATAAATACGAGCAAAATAAGGATAATGAATAAAATACTAAATAATAAAACAACTAATGCGTGTGGTGCGTATTCATCAAATATGTCGTCCAAACCTAAACTTTCTGCAAGAGATTCAAAATAATTATATAGATCTTCCATTATATTAGGCCCTATTATATTACTAGTTACATTAACTGTTTTTGAAAATTCACTCTTATCAGAAATTATTTTAAAAATTAAATTATCCGACGTAATTTCAGTATTTTTAGGAACATATATTGTTATATTTATCTCAATAGATTCACCAGAATCCAGATTATTGATATTACTGTCAGGATTTATTGTTAAATTCCAATCATTTTCAGATATTGCTTCTAATAAATAATTATCAGGCCATAAACCCGTATTATTATTTTCAATTATAAAAAAATATGATCCCGAAGTACCATGCTTTATATCTTTATCTGGTGGAACAATAACCTTAATATCATAATCAACAGCATCTTCAGAAATTAATGCGTATGTTGTAAAAATACTTTTTCCAGTTTTGCCTTGTGCCGAAAATTCTATCTCAATATTCTCACCATAAATACTAAGATCATTTTCTGAAGATGCAATAATTAACTCCAATGTTGTATTAGAAATACAAGAGTTTTGTATTTTAGTGCTTCCTCCTCTCACAAATAACCTCTTCGCAAATCATCACCACTGTTCTATAA
>JAJISJ010000028.1 GCA_022848765.1 Thermoplasmatota archaeon | reverse complement strand
CGCTATTCCAACCAATACTAAAATAAAAATTATGATTATGATTACTATTAAACTCATACCTGTTGGGAATGATGTTTCATCTGACTGATGATATTTTGTTAATACGGTAACTCTCATTTGTTTTGTATCTGAGTCGCCGTCATTATCATAAATCGTTAAAATTAAATTATATGTTCCTCCTTTTTCAAAAATATGAATAGGGCTTGTCAGATTAGATGTTGAGTCATCTCCAAAATTCCAGTTGTATCTAACAATTTCTCCATCCTCATCTTTTGATGTATCATAAAATTTTACTTCTTCTTTTTCAATGATTAATAAGTTTTCAATATTTACTGGTCTATAATAAAAACTTGCTGTAGGTTTAACATTTAAAACAATAATATCTATTGAAGTTGAATTGTTTGCTCTATCATTATCATAAACTGTTAATGTAACCTTATAAGTTCCATTATCTTCATATTTATGTGAAATCTCCCTTGGATTTTTTGGATTCATGAGTGTTGTTCCATCACCTAAATCCCATTCCCATTTAACAATACCGCCATCATTATCATATGATTCATCAAAGAATGTTACATCCTTTATATCATTTGGTTGATTAGGTGAATAAGAAAATTTAGCTATAGGTTTACTATTCAATATTTTTATCTGTTTAACATTATTATTCATAACACCATAATTATCAGTTACCGTAAGTGTAATATTATAAATCCCTTCATCAATGTATTTTGTTGTAGTATTTTTCAAATCTGATATATTACCATTACCGAAATCCCATAACCATGATATAATATATCCATCTGGATCAAATGATGTATCATTAAATTCAATTAACTGATATGTGAATGGTTCATAAGGGAAATAATTGAAATTTGCAATAGGGTGATCAGTTAAAGCTTCAATCAGGGGATATAAATCCTGATTAAATCCAATAGTTAAATTATATGGATTATCAACGATCCTGTTAGTGTTGTTATCATATGCTCCTTCACTTGGCTCATCAAAATCATCCCAATAATTTCCTTCTCTAAATTGGATATCATACCATTTATTATCACCGTTATCACATGCACTATTAATATTATTAAAAAAATTATTATGATAAATAAGATTGTCATCACTTAAATTATCAATATTAATACCAATTTTATTATTAATTATAGTATTTGATGAAATAGTACAACTGGATGAATTTGTAATATATATTCCATTTAAACCATTTGATATGGTAAACTCATTAATTTTAACATTATCTGAATTTATATGAATCACATTATCATTATTTCCATTAATGATTGTATTAGTTTTATCCTCACCAGTTAATACTATCTCTTTATCTATTATTATATTCTCATAATACGTTCCATTATACGCATAAACCATGTCTCCAATATTTGCATTATCAATAGCTTGTTGGATACTTGTATAATTTGCTCCTCCATTATCATCTACATAGATTATATTATTAATATTAGAATTTGCATATGATATGTTTGTAAATGAGGTTATAAAAAGAATAATGATTATGGGGAGAATTTTCTTTATAGTTCCTCCTCTTCTTTTCATGTTAAATCATAATAATTTTTAGCTTAAAAATATAACTAATGATATGTTTTTACATTAAAGTAGGTTATAAATCCGATTATATCAAATTAATATTCTAAATATTATTATTTTAAATTGAAAAATTAGAAATTATTTGATTCTAAACAATATCTATATGTTTTTAACATATTTTTAATGGCACAAGCAACAGTAATAGGCCCTACTCCACCGGGCACTGGTGTTATGCTATTTATTTTATCTTTAACGGATTTAAAATCAACGTCTCCAGTGATCCCATTTTTAGTTTTAGATATTCCAACATCAATTATAAAAGATCCTTTTTTTACAAAATCTTTAGTTAACATATTGGGTATTCCAGTTGCAGTTATTAAAATATCAGCCTTAGAGGTATAATTTTTTAGATTTTTTGTAAAAACGTGGCATATTGATGTTGTAGCATTTCTATTTAGCAAAAGAATAGCTAGTGGTTTTCCAACAATATTACTGTGGTTAATAATAACAATATCTTTTCCTTCAATTTTTTCTTTTTCATATTCAAGAATTTTTAAAACAGCCAATGGTGTGCAAGGTATTATTGACTCATCTCCAATAAGAGTTTTACCCAAATTATGAGGATTGAAACCTTCAACATCTTTATTTGGTTGTATACTTTTAAATAATTTATTTGCTGATATATGATTCGGAATTGGGAATTGAATTAAAATCCCATGTACTTTATTATCAGAATTTAATTTATTTATAGAATTAATTATTTCTTTTTCAGTGACATCATCGGGAAATTCTAGATGATTTGAAGTTATACCTATTTCTTTACATGCGTTATCTCTAAGTCTAAGATATAGATCTGATGAAGAGTCATTACCTATTTTTATTGTTGTAATATTTGGTTTAATTTTATATTGATTATATAGGTTTTCTAATTCTTTTGATGCTTCTTTTTTTATTATTCCAGCAATTTTTTTACCATCAATAATTTTTAAAGTCATTTTTTCACTTCATATATAATTTGAATTATTATTCATTTTTTTTTATCCCTATTGCATAAAATTGTGGGAAGAAATTTAATTGTATGCCGTCATCAAGTGATTTTAGATAGTCATATTCCCATTTATCAATTTCTTTTTCAGATAAACCAGCGTCTTTCATGGTTCTTATATAAAAATCTCTTGCATGTAGATAATAAGATTTATCTTCTTCACAACTCCAAATTCTGTTATTTCCTATTCCTATTTTTGTTAATAATCCTGCTCTGACAAATAATAATCTTAGTTTTCGGCCAATATGTGGATCCCCACCTTTTTTTCTTATTGCTTTTCCAGCAAAGATTGGATCAATTTTTGGATTTTCAGGATAATGTAATTTACCTCCATAATCGGGTTCTAAAGATGCTAAAACCTTTCCCCCAGTTTTTACAACTCTAGCCATCTCGTTTAATACTATTTGAGGATTATTTGCCCACATGAGTAAAAGATTACATGTGATAATATCAAAAACATTATCTTTAAATGGTAGGAATTCAGCAGAGCTAACAAGTAATTCAATATTTTTATTTTTTATTAAAATATTAGATGCTACTTTTATCATATCTTTTGAGCCATCAACACTAATTATTTTTCCATTTGAATAATTTGCAATATCTCTTGTTACAGTACCGGAACCGCAACCAACATCTAAAACAAGTTTTGCATCTTTTAAACCTACTTCTTTGTATAAAGGAGTTCTCTCTTCAGAAGTTTCTAAAGCCTGTAATTCAAGTTTTCTTATGAAATCATCTAGTTCGTCTTTTGATCTTTTATGAAATGCAGAAATTTTTATCTTTTTCATTATAATATCAAAAAATGAAATGATGAACTTATTAGTTAATTTTTTCTAATTTATACTTATCATTTAAATAAATAGTTTTTATTCGATTTAATATGCAAAGAGTAATTCTTCAAGTTGCACTTGATTTAATTAATTCTCATAGAGCATTCTCAATAGCAAATGATGCTGTAAAAGCTGATAGTAATTGTTGGCTTGAGGCGGGTACGCCTTTAATTAAGAGTGAAGGCATGGAAATTATAAGGAATTTAAAACAAAAATTTCCAGATAATATTATTGTTGCTGATATGAAGGTTATTGATACTGGTGCAATTGAGGTTGAGATGGCTTCGAAAGCTGGTGCTGATGTTGTATGTATTCTTGCTGCTGCTAGTGATAGTACTATAAATGATGCGATTAAATCTGCTCGAAAATATGGTTCTAAAATTATGGTTGATTTGATAGGTGTTTCTGATAAAATTAAAAGGGTAAAAGAACTTGAAAATTTTGGCGTGGATTACCTTTGTCATCATATTGGTATTGATGAACAGATGATTGGAAAAAAACCTGAGGATTTACTTAAAAAAATAATTAATCATACTCATATCCCTGTTGCTGTAGCGGGTGGATTAAATAGTGAAACAGTTGCTAAAATAGTTAATGCTGGTGCTAGTATAATTATTGTTGGAGGGGCAATAACTAAAGCAAAAAATGTTTTTGATTCAACTAAAAAAATTAATAAAGCAATAATTGAAAAAAAATCAGTTTCTTCAAAATTATTTAAGAAATATGGTAAATCGGAGATAAAAAAAGCTTTTTCAATGGTTTCAACACCGAATATCTCTGATGCTATGCATAAAAAAGGCTCAATTCATAATATACGTCCAATAAAACTTGGTTTTCATATGGTTGGAAGAGCGTTTACTGTTCAAACTTTAGATGGTGATTGGGCGAAACCAATTGAGGCTATTGATAAAGCGGGAAAGAATTCTATTTTAGTTATTGATGTTAATGGTGGAAAAAAAGCGATATGGGGTGAACTTGCTACTAGGAGTGCAATTATGAAGGAAATCGGTGGAGTAGTAATTAATGGTGCTGTACGAGATCTTGATGATATTGTAAACATGGGTTTACCAATTTTTACTAGATACATATCTTCAAATGCTGGGGAGCCTAAAGGATATGGTGAGATTGGGGCTGAGATTCAATTTGGGGGTCAAATCATTAGAACAGGTGATTGGATTATTGGTGATGATTCAGGAGTAATTGTTGTAGCTCAGGAGATTGCTCAGGAAATTGCAAATAGGGCATTGGATGTTAAAGAACATGAAAATCGTATTAGAGAAGAAATAAAGAAAGGTGGTTCATTATCAAGTGTTCTTAAACTTAGAAAATGGGAGAAAAAGATAGGTTGAAAAAAGTTTTATTTTTTAAAGATCCAAATAGGATAAGTGATGCATTACAGGGATTTGGGATAGATGATTATTCTGGAAAACAAACATTGATTAAACTTCATATGGGTGAAGTAAAAAATAAATATTTTTCAAAACCTGAATTTGTAAAATTAGTTGTTGATGTTCTTCTTAGAAAATCAGCTAAGCCTTTTCTTTATGATACTACTGTATTGTATAATAGTAGGAGGAGGTATGTTGAAGGATATGGAAAAGTTGCAGATATGCATGGTTTTAAAGATGAAAATATTGGCTGTGGTGTAATTATTGATGATGAAGGAATTCCTGTTGTAGTTGAAGGTAATACTTATTTTGTTGGAAATAAGTTGTATGAGGTTAAACATATAGTTGGTATTTCACATTTTAAAGGACATATTGCATCTGGGATGGGTGCAACAATAAAAAATTTTGGCATGGGTGGTGTAACGAGAGAATCAAAAAAATTTATGCATCATGGATGTAAACCAATATTTAATGAGGAGAATTGTTGTTATTGTGGAGTATGTTCTGAAGTATGTCCTTTTGAAGCAATTGAAGTAAAAGATGAAAGTTGGAATATTAAAGAAGATGCTTGTTTTGGATGTGGGGTCTGTATTGAGAATTGTAAATATGATGCTATAAGCTATGTTAGAAATGATTTATCTTATTTTCTAGCCTGTTCAACAAAAGCATGTGTTGAAAAAAAGAAGGTTATCTATATCAATGATGTTAATCGTATAGCTAGAAATTGTGATTGTGATCCTGATTCTGGTCCAATTATTTGTCCTGATATTGGATATTTTATGTCCGATGATCCTGTTGCAGTGGATGCTGCTTCTCTTGATTCTATAAATAAAGTGAAACCAGACGTTTTTCAGGATATAAATAAGGTTGATCCATATAAACAAATAAGATATGGTGAAAAAATTGGGTTGGGTTCTTCATCATATGAATTAATTAATCTATAAAAAAATCTACCTGACCATCTTTTAGATTATATAACGCTCCAATTAGTGTTAATTTCTTATTTTTTATTTTATTATTAATTATTTTACTTCTTTTTGGTAGCATATTTAATTGTCTGAGAATATTTGCTCTAAAATGATTATCTGGGTCTAAAATAAAACTTTCTTTAATTTCGTTAAATAATACATCTTTCTCATCATTTGTTTCTTCTGATGCTTTAACAGCTCCACAGTTTGTATGTCCAAGAATAATTAAATGACTAACTTTCAAATGATCAACACCGTATTCAATTGATTTTATAACAGTTGAATCAAGAGCAATATTTCCAGCGACTCTAATAACAAATAGTTCTCCAATTGATTTATTAAAAATATATTCAGGGATAACTCTTGAATCAGAACAAGTTAAAATTGCTATCTTTGGTGATTGACCTTTTAGAAATTTTTTGAAAATATTTTTATTTTTCTTAGAATATTCTTTATTTCCACTTTCTAATTCTTCTATTAGATTATCTTTAATTTTTTTCATGATATATCCTTTGTTTTAATTTTTTATTTTTTAACTTCTTTTTGATATAAAATTGCAATTAAAGCTGCGATAAAACACATTATTGCGGAGGGTATAAATGCATATAAAAAACTAAATCCAGCATCTTGGACCGCTCCAGCAAGTATCGGGCCAATAACACCTCCAATTCCATAGGATGTGAAAACAAATCCATAATTTAATCCTACGTTTTCTGCACCAAATGAATCGGCTGTTGCGGATGGAAATAAAGCAAAGTTACCTCCAAAATTAAAACCTATTAATGATGCAGCTATGTAAAACATCAGCGGGTTTGAGGTTGTAAAGAAAAAAATTGACATCATAATTCCCTGGAATACACACATTGCAATTATCGCATTTTTTCTACCTATCTTATCTGATGTTTGACCCCATATTATCCTACCAAGTCCATTAAAAATCGGTAAACAAACCGCTGCACCAATAACAGCGAAATCAAAAGCCTCAGCTTGAGAAAATCCATAACCCATGAATCCTTCTACAGGATTCTTTGCGAAATTCTGAATATTTCCGATAACCATTAAACCCGCTAAAGCACCAATTAAAAACATTGTCCAAATAAGATAAAATTGTTTTGTCCTCAGCATTTCTCTTGGTAATAGAGAATTAGATTTTTTCTTATCAGATTTATTCGCGTTTTCTTCAGAGGGATTCCAATTTTTAGGTTTCCAACCCTCTGGAGGATTCCTCATAATGAGAGCACCAATTAAAACTAAAAAGAAGAAAATAATTCCATATAATCTAAATGCTGAATCAATATTTGCAATTGTATATAATCCATTTTGAATTGTTATTAATCCTTGAAAACCAAGGATGGTGGGTGGTCGAGCTAATAGAATCCAGATGAAAGCACCAAAACCAAAACCTGCAACTGCTAATCCTGAAACAAGTCCTTTTTTATCAGGGAACCATTTTATTCCAACTCCAATGGGGACTACATAAGCAAGTCCAATTCCTGCACCGCCAATTATTCCAATACCTATAAGTTTTAAAATGAAATTTGCCCCGACAAATCCAGCGATAATATAACCTATTCCAAGTAGTAATCCACCTAGCATTGCTATTTTTTTTGGTCCATATTTTTTTTGAAGTCGTCCGCCTATTATTGTGAAAATTGCAAAAGTCGCGAGTCCCGCACTAAAAATTGCTTGTGTTTGGGTTTTTAAAAAAGCAAATTCACTTGGTATATCAATAGTACCCTGAAGTGGAGTTGTAAAAGCTGACCAAGCATATATAGCTCCTAGGGCTACTTGGATCATTATTGCTCCAATTACAATTATCCATCTATTAAATGTTTTAGGATTTAATTCTGATTCTTTCATAGTAATCTCCTAGAAGGGGTGAAAAAGAATTTATTTAAAAATTTTTCTAGTTTTAAAAAATTTTTAATTATATATCATTGCAACAAAAGCAGCAAGTATCATAACTAATACTATTAGAATCGCAGCGATTTTAACTATCCATTTTCTCAAGAATTTTAATTTCATTTATTAACCTCATTTGAAAGTTCAATATAATAGTCATCAATTTGAATAATATTTGTGTCTTTTTTTCCTTTTACATGTGTTTCTTTTTTAATTTTTATGTAATTATTTTCTAAAAGTTTTTCATTATTATCTATGTTTACTATTTTTATATCTGACCATTGTAGATCTTTGTTTTTATTAATTTTATTGAGTAATTCTTCTTGATTTATTTTAATCCAATCGATAATTTTTTTACTTTCATTTTTAAATAATGGACCAATTTTAGCATATGCGGGTATTATTTCAGTTATTTCCTCTTGAATATCTGGTTTTCCTTCAATGAATTCATGTTTTTCTGGTAGATTTAAAGTTGTTTTTATTATTTGACGATTTTTTTGAAGAGATTCAATGTTTTCTTTTGTTGAATATGTATTTATTGCTTTTAATGGTGAGTTTAAAGCTATTCCTTTTTCACTTTTGTAGGCTCTAATTTGAGATATATATTTTTTTACTATTTCCCCAGTTTTTTCTTTTTCTTCATCTATAATTTCTTCTTTTGGCCAGGCTGATATATGTATACTTTTTTCGTTTTCAAATATTTTATAATTATTTTGATATATTTCTTCTGTTATATGTGGGAAAAATGGTGAAAATAATTTTAGAATTCCTAAACCTATTGTATATGATGTGTATCTAATGCTATCAATGTTTTCTTTATTATATATCGATGATTTTGCCATTTCAATGTAATGATCAGCGAATTCATGCCATAGGAAATATTCAGCTTCTTTCATTGTTTGAGAGTAATCAAGGTTATCCATTAGTTTCGTACATTTTTTAATTAATTTACTATATTTTGTTAATATCCATTTATCAATATCTATTAAATCTGTTTTTATTGGTTTTGTTTGATTTTTTAGATTTTTTGTTATGAATTGTTCTACATTCCATATTTTTCTTAGTAGTCTGGTTCCTCTGATTACTTCTTTTCGTCTAAATGAGTTATCTTCACCTAGGGCACAACTTGCTGCGTAGCATCTGAACGCGTCTGACCCGAATTCATTTATTATTTTTAAGGGGTCTATTACGTTTCCAAGGCTTGCATGCATTGGTGTTCCATCTTCAGATAATATGAATCCTCCCATCATTATGTTTTCAAATGGTTTTTCATCTGTGAGAAGGTTGCATCTTAGTATCGTATAAAATGCCCATGTTCTGATTATATCATGGGCTTGTGGTCGTAGTGACATGGGGTATAATTTTTTGAATTTTTCATTATCTCGATGCCAAAATGTATTATATAATGGTGATATTGATGAATCCATCCAAGTGTCAAAAACGTCTTCACATCCGATTAGGTCTCCATCGCATTTAGGACATTTTCCAATGGGTGGTTTGACTATAGTTGGATCAATATAACAATCCTCTATTCTTGCTAATACGACTTCACCACATTTTTTACATTCCCATAGAGGAATTGGTGTTGCAAAATATCTCTGTCTACTTATAACCCAATCCCATTCTAAGCTATCTATCCATTCCTCAAGTCGGATTTTCATGAACTCAGGAAACCATTTCATACTATCACTTGAGTTTCGTACCATGTCTTTGAATTCTATTGTTTTTAGAAACCATTGTTCAGCGTTTATGAATTCAACTGGGGTTTTACATCGCCAGCAGCTTCCAACATTTTGATCCAAATCCTCCTGTTTAATCAATATATTATTTTTTTCTAAATCTTTTATTACAGCTTTTTTAGCATCATTTATTGTCAGCCCCTGATATTTGCCACAAATCTCTGTCATTTTACCTTCTTCATCGATGCTCATTTCTATTGGTAATTTATATTTGAAAACCCAGTTAAGATCCTCTTTATCACCAACTGTACAAATCATTACAACTCCAGATCCAAAATCTGGATCAACTGATTCATCTTCGATGATTTTTACTTCTTTTTCAAATAATGGTACAATGACTTTCTGATCAATTAGCCATGGTGTTCTCTCATCTGAAGGATGTATTGCAACGATTTGACAAGATGGTAACATTTCAGGTCTTGTTGTCGCTATCTCTACATATATACCTTTATCATCCTTTCCTATACTATGAAATTTAGTTATATTATCAGGCAGTTTTTCTTTAAAATAAAATTTGATTGTGTTTAACTTTGTTGACCTATCTGAATAAGTTACTTCAGCATCTGCCATTGCAGTCATGCAGCGGGGACACCAGTTTACTGGAAATTTTCCTTTATATATCAGATTTTTATTAAATAATTCAATGAATGATATTTGTGTAATTCGTCTATAGTATTCAGCATTTGTTTGATAAAATATTGTAGGGTCCATACTTTCCCCTAAAATGTTGAATTGATCTGTCATTATCTTAATATTTTTTTCAGCAAATTCGCTGCATAATTTTATGAATGTCTGGCGGTCAATATCTTTTCTTGTAATATTGAGTTTTCTTTCTACTCTTTCTTCAATTGGAATGCCATTTACATCGAAACAAAGTGGGAAAAATACGTTATATCCTTTCATCCTCATGTATCTTGCCGCAAAATCAATGTGTGTATAATGAACAGCATGTCCTGCATGAAGAGGCCCTGAAGCATAACGAGGGGGGACATCAATGCTATATGGTTTTTTATTACTATTGAAATCAAAATGATATATTTTCATTTTCTGCCATTCTTTCTGCCATTTTTCTTCAAGTAATTTCTGATTATAACCATTAGACATACTTATTTTCTCCATGTTATACAGAGGTAAATTAGTAGAGGTCAAAAGAATTAAGACTTATAAAATTTGCTTTGTTTTTCTTAAAATTAATACTAATAAAAAATGGAATAAAGAAATGAAAAGATATTTGTTTTTAGTTTATATTTATAAGGATATTCCCCAGGATAACGCTGAGGTTCCAAAGAAACATGTTCTACTTGTCATTCCAGTTATTAAAGGTGGTATATGTAAGTATAATCCAACAAATCCAACCATGAAACCAAGTTGCCTTTTAAGTAAAACTTGTGTAGGTGGTGCAGCTAATCCATTACCCCATATTACTGTAGTCCCAAATCCACTTGGATACATCCACATGCTAAATATTTTTTTAACTTGTACTCGTCCATGATAACGTGTTAAATATTTAGGTCCTTTTCCAAAACTAAAAATTGGGTTACCCGGTAAATTATCTATCCAGTCTAGAGGTAAATAAATTATTCCGGTTTTACTGATATAAGAAATAAATTCTTCTATTTTATCCTCAACATCTTTTTCATTTTGGATATTTTGTAATTCGTTTATGAATTGTTCAATTGTTTTTATCTCATTTATTGATAATTGGATTATATCTGTTATTTGTACTCCGTTATTATCATAAAAGGAAATTTCAACAGGTAATTTTGTTTCCTTATTTTCAATACTGCTTGCGCTACCCATTGGAGTAAATGCTAGCCCAATGAATATTGCGATTATCCCTATTGATATACTCTTTGTTTTTATGTTCATACTTTCACATATTCCTGTATAATATAATATAATTGGTATATATATAAATTTTTCTAATATATTTTATATTTTTTTATAATTAATAATTTATATTTTATTTCCAGGTGTATTTATTTTTTCAATTAAAACAAATTTAATTAATATAATAAAAAATAAATAAATTTTAGTTTAACATTTACTTGTGATTTAATATTCATTTATATTTTAATTTAGTAAAGGATTTTTGATTAAATCAGAACAAGCCTATCATTTATCTATCGTTTATTAAAGATTTAAGTTCTTTAATATCTTTTTTAACTGACTCAATTTCTTGCAATTTTTCTTTTTCAAATGTTTCAATGATGTTATCAATTGGTGAAGTCAGTTTATATATATAGATAGGTCTCCCCTTCCCTTCCTTTTTTTGATCTCTTTTAGTTATCCATCCCTTTTCTTCAAGATGATGCATAGCTACACTTACTTCAGGTTGTCTTAAGCGTGCCCCATATTCAATATCTGCGGAGCGACATTCTTGACATTGCGATATGTACATTAACGTTTTTGCTAGATTTTTAGGCATTCCAAGATCTGAGAAGATTTCTACGATTTTTACATCCTTTCGAGTTAATTCTGGTGTCTTTTTATTCATATTATCATCTATTTTTGTCTTATTTATTATGGTTCATAATATAATATAATAATCAGTATATAAATGTTATTATATTGAATGATAATACTAAAAAATATCTGAAGTATTATTAATATTTGTAGAGTTATAAAAACAATAAATTGTTTTTTTATTTATTCATTATATTTTAATGCTTCTTCAATTCTTCCCATTTCGATACCTGTTGTTAAACTACCAACTACAGCTCCCTTTGAATTTGCTATAAGTCCACTACCTATCATGGGTACCCCATGATTAATAGTCCCTATCATAACATCAACTTTAAAAACTTTTTTCAAATGATTTATTTCATCATCTGTTGTTTTAGGATGGCATAATAAACCTTTATTTGTAACAACTGCAGCCATTCCAACTGTTTTAAGAGACCCAATAGTGCCTTTATATACTGGTACTTTGAATATTTCCTTTATTTTTTTTATCGTTTCATCCTTTAAATCAGGGTGAACTAAAGCTCCGTAATCGTTTACAAGTATATCATTTCCTACTGCATTTATTATATCTTCAATTACGTAAGCTTCTAATTCATGATCCTCAATTATTTTTAGATTTTTACTATCTATAAAATCAGTTACAATTACGCCTTTAGAATTCATTGTTAATAGAGATCCTATTATTGTTGCATCCGCTATTGTTAATTCAACTAGTTCAACATCTAATGCTTTGATTAATCTTTTTTTGATTTTTTCTAATAATCCTTTACCCGTAAAAAGTATGCTATCATTTGTTCTGCAAAATACCCCAACATTAGGATTTTCATTGAAATCAACTTGTTGGAAATGGGATGTTTCATCAAATGTGTGACCCATAAATTTCAACTCCAACTATCAAATATATAATTATTTATGCTTTGACTGTTTTGTAAATTAGATGAATCTCTTATCATAATTAGCCTCAGACAAGTATGTGAACTATATAATATTAACTCTAGAGATAAAAATGAGTATTTGATTTATTTCCCTAGATATATACTGTATTTTATCCATAGATCATAATCTAAATTTATACATGAAAAATTAAAAAACCAGTCACCTGAATTCTCTTCATTTATTTGAATTGTTATATTATCATTATTTAGGAATTCTTCATACTTGTATCTAATGATTTCTTCAGGATTTTTAATTTCTAATGTTATACTTTGATTATC
>JAJISJ010000027.1 GCA_022848765.1 Thermoplasmatota archaeon | reverse complement strand
CAAAATGAGCTTCCCCACCGGAAAAAGTAGGGTATATAGCTGCAAATATTGATAGGGAAATAATAATAAAAACAATAGTCGTAATCATACTAGTTTGTTGTTCTTTTTTCTTTTTTGCTTCAGTTCTCTGAGCTTTGACTATTTGCTTTCCCTTCTCACCAGGTACTACTCGGATATGTGGTGTATTAGAATCATCATTATTTGGATAAGAAACTATATCTTCAAGTTCCTCTTTAGGTAAAAAAGCGGTCATTGCTCTGGCAACCATTGATTTTCCAGTTCCAGGGTCACCAATAAGCATAACATGCCGTTTCTGTTCAGCAGATTTCCTTATAATATTAACTGCTGGATCTTGACCTATAACTTGTTCCAGTAATAAATCGGGTACTTTAATTTCTTTAGTTGTTGAGAATTTCTGAGATTTAATCCATTCATTTATTGGTTCTAATTCTTCTTTTTGAATTTTATCAGTAATAGATTTAGGATTTTTCAAGTATATCAACACCATTTAAAATTTTATTTGATCATAAATTATAATTTATATTATCTCGCAATAAGGGATTAATATATCAAATTTTTGCTTAACCTCAATTTATTAATAAATAATAAAAAAATAAAAAAATTATACCTAATATTACAAAAATAATCCAAAATATATAAGCATATTTTATTCTAACAAGCCACTTAGCTTTTTTTTCTGGTGAATTAAAAAATTCTCCCAAAATTTCATCTTCATCTAAAGATATCATGTTTATTCTTTTTTTGATTCCATTATTGCTTTTATTCTTTTTCTTCTAAAGAAATCTTCTCTTTCCCTTTCCTCCAACTGCATTTCAATATATTTTTGAGTTGCATATAATCTAGGGATTAAATTATTTTCTAATACATTTACTCTTCTTTTAGTTTTTTCAATTTCAATAGCTAAGCTTTTTATTTTTCCTTCCATATCTGACAACTCTAATAAATTAATTAAGACATCATTGAATTTTCTTTGGGAATCATCAAGTTTTGAACAAGTATCTGAAAAACTGTATAACGTTTTTACATTCTGATTAATATTATCTTTATTCATTTTAGGAATTTTTACACCCATTATGTTATCATTTTCAAAAGATATTTCACCTATATTTTCAATTAAATTAGAGTTGTCAATTACTTTATTCTCCCCCAAAATCATTTGTGATTGTATAAGATCTGAAAAAGCTTCTTTGAATTTTATATTTATTTGTTTATAAAGTTTTGTCCTTTTATCAATAATTCCAAAAAATTTTTCAACTAGCGCATCCCTTTTTTCTTCTAATAATTTATGACCTTTTTCAGCTAAGGTTAATTTTTTCCTTATTTCAAGCAATTCCATTCTAGTTGGGTTTATACCCTCAATTTTCTGTTCAGGCATTTTTATTACTCATTTTTTGGTAAATATTTTTTAATATAATTTTCATCAATTTTTTTCAATTCAGATTTTGGTAAAATTGAAAATAATTCCCATCCAATTTCAAGAGTTTTTTCAATACTTCTATCCTCATGTTCATCTTGTGAAACAAATTTTTTTTCAAATTCTTCTGAAAATTTTAAAAATTTTCTATCTCTATCAGATAGAGCATCTTCACCAACTATTGCAACTAAATCTCTTAAATCACAACCTTCTGCATAAGCTGCATATAATTGATTTGATACTCCGGCATGGTCTTCTCTAGTTTTATCTTTTCCAATACCTCTATCCATTAAACGTGATAAACATGGTAATACAGCAATAGGTGGATATATGCCTTTTTTATGAAGACCACGTTCTAGAACAATTTGACCTTCAGTTATATAACCTGTTAAATCAGGTATTGGATGAGTTATATCATCATCTGGCATGGTCAACATTGGAATTTGCGTAATTGAACCTTTTTTACCTTTAATTCTTCCAGCTCGTTCATAGATAGTAGCTAAATCAGTATACATATAACCAGGATATCCTCTTCTACCAGGGACTTCTTCCCTTGCTGCTGCTATTTCACGTAAAGCTTCAGCATAATTCGTTAGATCAGTTAATATTACTAAAACTTGCATTCCTAATTCAAATGCAAAATATTCTGCACATGTAAGGGCCATTCGCGGTAAGATAATTCTTTCAATTGTTGGATCATCTGCTAAATTCAAAAACATAGTGGTTCTTTCAAGAGCTCCCGTATTTTCAAAATCTTTAATAAATAAATTTGCTTCTTCAAAGGTAATTCCCATTGCACAAAAAACAACCGCAAATTTTTCTTTCTGCCCTAAAACTTTTGCTTGTCGTGCTATTTGCGCAGCTAAATTATTATGTGGCAAACCCGAGCCAGAAAAAATCGGTAATTTTTGACCTCTAACTAAAGTATTTAATCCATCAATTGTAGAGATGCCGGTTTGAATAAATTCTCTTGGGTATTCTCTTGAATAAGGGTTAATAGGATTTCCATTAATATCTCTTCTATCTTCAGGAATTATTGGTGGAGCATTATCAATTGGATTACCTGTTCCATCAAATACTCGTCCTAACATATCCTTAGATACACCTAATTTCATAGTCTCTCCAATGAAACGAGCTGAAGTTTTTTTCGTATCTAAACCTTTAGTTCCCTCGAAAACTTGAACAATAACTTTATTCATAAATGCTTCTAATACTTGACCTGTTCTCTCTTCTCCAGTAGAAGTTTTTATTCTAACAACTTCATTATATGCAACATCTTTTATTCCTTTAACAATCATTAATGGACCAGCAACTTCTGAAACAGTTGTATATTCAATTTCTTTATTACTCATGTCTTATTCACCTCATTAATAATACCTTCAATTTCTTGTTCAAGTTCATTTTCGATATCCTTGAATTTCTTTTCAAATTCTTGATTTGAAATTGTTCCCATTCTTGCAATATTTTCCCTAGATTTTATGGAAATAATATCTTCAATATTAACATTATTTTCAATTGCTTTTTGTATTAAATCAGAATATTTTGACATAATTCTTAACATCTCATATTGTTTTTTTTCTGAACAATAAGTATCAACCTCATGAAATGCACTTTGTTGAAGGAAATCTTCACGGATCATTCTAGCACTTTCTAAAAGAGCTCTTTCTTTCGCAGGAAGCGCATCAGGACCGACAAGTTTAACAATTTCTTGTAATTCAGATTCTTTTTGAAGCAATGCCATTGCGTTGTTTCTTAAATTAAGCCAATGTTCGCCTACATCTTTTTTCCACCAAGAACTAACTTCATCTAGATATAAAGAATAAGATTTCAACCAATTAATTGAAGGAAAATGTCTTCTATCAGCCAAATCAGAGTCTAAAGCCCAAAAAACTTTCACAATTCTTAATGTATTTTGAGCTACAGGTTCTGAAAAATCACCGCCAGGAGGTGAAACTGCACCCATAACTGAAACTGAACCTTCTTTATTCTTTGATCCTAATAATTTAGCTCTTCCAGCCCTTTCATAGAATTCAGCTAATCTTGATGCTAAATAAGCAGGATATCCTTCTTCACCAGGCATTTCTTCTAATCTTCCTGAAATCTCCCTCATTGCTTCAGCTAATCTAGAAGTACTATCCGCCATAAGAGCTACATCATATCCCATGTCCCTATAATATTCAGCTAATGTTATACCTGTATATACGCTAGCATCCCTTGCAGCTACCGGCATATTTGAAGTATTTGCAATTAATACAGTACGCTTCATTAAAGATTCACCAGTTTTAGGGTCTTTCAATTTCGGAAATTCTCTTAATACATCTGTCATTTCATTTCCACGTTCTCCACAACCTACATAAATAACAACTTGAGCATCACTCCATTTAGCAAGTTGATGTAGCATAACGGTTTTTCCAGTTCCAAAACCACCGGGAATTGCTGCTGTTCCGCCTTTTGCTACAGGGAAAAAAGTATCAACAACTCTTTGGCCAGTAATTAATGGTAAAGATGGATCATATTTTTCTTTAACGGGTCTAGCTTGTCTAACTGGCCATTTTTGCAACATACTTAATTTTATTTCTCTATCTCTTGATGAAATTGTTGCGATAACATCCTCAATTTTATATTCACCCTTATTAACAATAGAAATTAATGTGCCTTCAATATTAGGAGGAACCATTATTTTATGTAAAATAATTGAGGTTTCTTGAACTTCACCTAAAACATCACAACCTTTTAATTTATCTCCAACTTTTGAAGTAGGCACAAATTTCCATTTTTTATTTCTATCTAAAGCATCTGCTTCTACACCACGTTCAATAAAATCTCCAGTTTGATCATAAATTGTTGGTAAAGGTCTTTGAATACCATCATATATATTTGTTAATAAACCAGGTCCTAACTCAACTGATAAAGGCAAATCAGTTGAAATCACTTTTTCACCAGGTTTCAAACCATTAGTATCTTCATACACTTGTATTGTAGCTATATTTTCATTTAACCTAATTATTTCCCCTAAAAGATTTTCATCTCCAACCCGAACAACATCATACATTTTTGCCCCTCTCATTCCATCTGCTTCTATAACAGGTCCAGAGATTCTCGTAATTTTTCCTTTTAATGATTCTTTTATCATATTTGTACCATCCTACCTTATTTATCTTTAATTATTTCAACTCCAACTGCCTTTTTTATTAGACTTGAAATATAATCAATATGGGCAATAATCCGACCATTTTTATCAGGTATTTCAACAACAATTGGAATTGTATTTCTCAATCTAAATTCATTCAATTGATTTCTAATCTCATCAGCATTTTTTTCAGTAATAAAAATTAATCCAACATCATCTCGATTAGTTATTTTATTCCATTTTTTTAAAACATCTCCATTCGTTATATATAAATCCTTGACACCTGCAAGATGAAATCCAATAGCTGTATCTTTATCAAATAAGCCAGTAATTATCATTATTCGTTCACCTTAACTATAAGTTTTTTAATAATATCTGAATTAATTTTTTCTTCGATACCCTTGGAAATAATTTTTAAATTCATAATTTCATATTCTTTTGAAATAAGGAATCTTAATATAGGGCCAATATGAACATAATTTTGAATTGAAATTTCTTTTAAATTGTTTAAGTAAGATTCGTCTAATAAATTTTCAAATATCTGAGTAGATTTTTCTTGATTAAATATTTCAATTGAATCCTTTAAAATATTAAAATAGGATGTCCCTTCCAAATTTGAAATAATTTGATAAACATCTTCGTTTTGTGATAATTCTTTAAATTTCCATAACGATATTTCTTGACCATCACCTAAAAATAATTTATCACAGGTTTTTTCATTATAACCAAGATTTTTCGCTCGTAAAATATTTTTTATATTTTTTATATCAGTCATTCTATTAACAAAATCTTGCTTTCCAATTATACATTTTGAAGGAACTTTTAAACTTTTAAATTTATTTATTATATATTGATCCATTAAATTATCAAGTAAAATAAAATCAGCTTCATTTGGAGAAAAAATATTACTGATATTTTCTTTAAAACCATATTTTATTAATATTTCAGGTATGTTTTCAATTTCAGAATCAATAATTTCATCCATTAATTTTTTTGTTTTTTTAAGATTAGTTTTTCCCGAATTGAATACATCAATCGATACGTTTCTAAATTTATTTTTTATTATCAGTTTTATATAATACAAATCAATTTTTTCATAAAAAATATTGAAAAATTCTTTCATTTTCTTTGAACTATCATTTTTAGATTGCTTAATAGTTTTTATAAAATTATCATCTAATGAATTGTGAATTTCATTTGACCCTTCACCAATGATATCATAATCTTTATTCGTGTTTATAGTTTCTTTCAATTCAATTATATTTTTAGATTCAATTAATTTATTTAATTCTTTTTCCGTAAGATAGGGGTTTCCAATTGCTTCAACTTTTGCATTTAAATAAGCAAATTGAATATATACATTAAAAGGTCGCCATACAATTATTATTGAACTGATTATAATTGTAATTATAAAAATCCAAAAAAGATAATTAAAAGGGTCAAGTAAAAAATCTAACAATCATATCAACTCCATAATTATGAAAAAAGTATTTTCCCAATTTTAATTCTTATTCTATCTTTCTCTCGTTTGATAATTCCTTCAATTGTATTGTCCAAGGTTATTTTACCATCTTTTGAAATAATGATTACTCCACCGATAGAATCAGTTTTTCCAATTATTTTCAATCCGAATTTTTTTGCGATTTTTTTATCAATATCATTGCTTATTTTAATACTAGATTCATCACCAATTTTTTTAATACCTTCCCTAATAAATTTATTTACCAATTTTTCATAGTCTTTAACATTTAATTGCTTTAATTTATGATGAGCTTTTTCAAAACATGATTCAATTATTTCTTCCCTTGTGATTGTTACTGTTTTTTTTGCATTTTGATTTTCTTTAGAAATAATAATTTGTTTAATACTATCACTTTTTTTTTCACCATTTAAAATAATCTCTTTAGATTGAATTTCAGATTTAGTTACTGAATCTTTAATTATTTTATTTGCTTGTATATCTGCCTCCTTTAAAATTTGATTTATTTCTTTTTGAGTATCTAAATTAATTTGTTCAATTATTTTTTCTACAGACATTTTAATTCACATCTATAACAAACCAAGTCCTGTCATCAATAGAATTCCAACAAGTAATCCAAAGATTGCGATAGTTTCTGGCATAACAGTATAAATAATACCTCTTGCAGCAACACTTGGATTTCTAGCTGTTGCGGAAATAGAAGCACTAGCAACCATTCCTTGATTTGCAGCAGATAGTCCAGTTAAGCCTACAACTAGTCCAATTCCTATTGCTGATATTCCAAGCATAGGATTAGTTAAATCAGCACCACTTCCGCCTAATAACCCTGCACCCATCATTAATAAAATTGCTGTTAAAAGACCATATACTGCTTGTGTCATGGGCAATACTTGAAATATTAGGCATTTTCCAAATAATTCAGGTTTTTCACCGGTTACGGCAACAGCCGATGTTCCAGCTAACATAAGACCCATTGCTGATCCGATTCCTGCTATACCCATTGCAAGTGCACAACCAATAATTATCATCGATTGTGTTACACCTTCTTCCCCAGTTAAAGGATCTGCAGATGCAAATCCTACATTTGTTAAAAGCGCCAAAATTGCCATAATTATTATAGCAGATCTTCCAAACATTTTTCCTTTTTTCATATTAATTACCTCTATTTTTCCTTTATTCATATTCTATAATTTTTGTAAATTTTCTTTTAGTTGAAAATGGTTTGAAATCTTTTCCTCCCCCCTCATAAAATCTATTAAAAAATTCAACATATTGAAGTCTTAGTGAATGAACTCCTGCACCTAAAGCTTGTATGCCCAAATTTGCAGTATGCGTTACAATTAAGATAATTGGAACGAATACAATTCCAATATAAGGTATCATATTTGGTACTATTTCAGCAACAACATTAAATGCTAGTGCCATCCCTGTTGTACCGAGCCCTAAAGCAAGTAATCTTGCATAAGATAACCAATCTCCTATATATCCAGTTATACCAAATAACCCAAGTGGGCCAGAGTCAATTATTATTAACAATAATCCTAATATTACCATAATTGAAAATAAATAGAATTGTATTGTATTTAATTCCCAAATATGTAATAATAATGCACCAATTAATCCACCCCCTCCGATTTGAAGTATAATCCAGGTAAAATGTTTTGTAAATAATTCTTTATATTTTTTATTTCGATATGATTGGTATAGTGCTAATAAAATTCCTAAATTCATGTGTATTAAACCAAGTGTCAAAGCAACTATGAGAATGCTAAGTGGATCTCTTATTGGTTCAACTGGAAAGTTTATACCAAAAATTTCAAAACTATAAAACAATTTTGACAGATCATTAAAAATAAATCTTTGAATAAAGTCACCAAAAAAACTATTTGTTAGTATTCCAACAATTGTTGTAGTTAAACCAATCCAAATACCCATAAAAGATAAATCTTTTAACATCGATTTAAATTTCGAAAATTTATAATAAAAAAATAATGAAAGAATTAATATTATTAAACCATATCCTGCATCACCTAACATTACCCCAAAAAATAATATAAAAAAAATTCCCATTATTATTGTAGGATTTATTTCATTATATTTTGGAGTTCCAAATAATTCAAGAAGTGTTTTGAAAGAACCAGCCCATTTAGGAATTTCAATATGAGTTGGAGGATCATCAGGATTTATTGATGGTTCTTTAAAATTAAATATTATATTATTTTCAGAAATATTTGAGACTGTATTTTCTAATTCATTTACATTTTTTTCTAAAACCCATCCATCAATTATATAAGTATAATTAGTTTTTGAAAAGTTATTTGAAATTTCTTTTCTAATCCGTTCTAATTTGATTTGTTCATGTAATACATATAAATTCGATAATTGATTTTTTGAATATATATTTAAATCTGACTTGATTTGTTTTTTTTCATTTTCAATATTATTTAATTCATTTTTTAATTCAATAATGCATTTTTTTGGAGTAGAGTTTAAACCATCTAAATTGAATTCGGTAATATGTTCTCTACAAATTTTTTCAATTTTATCAAATTCTGATAAGTAAGAAACAATAATTAAGCCCCATTCAATATTTTTGCCTTTTCCAAGTTGTTTTGAATAAATTACTGTTTTCTCTAGTTTTTCAATTTTATTTATCAATTTATTTAAATCATTTGTTTTCCCAATTTTTAAAACAAGATATTTTGATTTTCCTACATCAGAAAGGTTAATTTCAAAGTCTTCAATGTATCTAAGAAAATCGATTTTAATCTGTAAATTTTCAATTTTATCATCAGATTCTAAGATTCTTTTTTCATTAATAAGAATTTTTTTCTCTATATCACTTAAAGTATATTCTATTTGCGAATAAATCTCATCTAATGAATAATCTTCAATGTCTATAATTTCAGTTATTTTAGGGTTCAAAATATTTTTGATACCTTTTTCTTTTGGCGAAATTTTCCTTAAAATTCCTATTAATCTAGATAATCTTAATTCGTAATTAATACATAAACTAGTCTCCGGATGAACCGATGCTTTTACAGTATCTTTAAATTCTTCAGAACCATTTTTATGTATGTCGATTATCTCCATTAACCCTAATTCATGAAGCTTTTTTATAACATTAGTTAAATATTTTTGATGAACAATAATTGTTGTTTTCTTCATCGGAGAAGGAAATAATATTTTTTATTCCTCCCTTTTAATTTCATTAATTATCATATCTACAGCTTCATTAATTTTATTCTTTGTAGATTCTTTTATTTCTTTAATTACAAGATCGACATTTTTTTTTATTTTTTCTACATCTATTCTTGCTTGATTTTCTGATTTTTTATATAAATATTCAACTTTTTTATTTGATTCAGTAATTATCTTAATTTTTACTGCTTCACTTTTTTTAAATGCATTTTCAATTATTTTTGTAGCATCATTTTTTGCTTTCTCAATCTTTAAAATTGAATTTTTCTCAGCATTTTTTATTAATTTAATTTCATCCGATGCCATTTTAATCCTTACCAAAAATGTTTATTTATAATTGTCAAACTTAAAGTATATTTTTAATATATTGCTATTAATAATGTTTCTTCTATAATTTTTCATAATAATATAATCCCCTGACTATAGGGTGGTTATCAATATTATATATAAAAATTTTATTGAAACCCTTATTAATATACATATAAATATATTATTTTCTCATTTTTATGTTTACATACCCCAAAATTTCTCATTTTTTCTTTTTATTTTAAATATTTTATTTAGTATATCTTCTTCATCAATATTTAAAATATTCATTTCCTTTAATTTTTTCGCATCTTTTTCAGGAATATCAGTATAAAGAATATCATCTTTTTTTATTTGTCTTCCAACAGTGACTCCATCAATAGAAATTGCAACTTCTTCTCCTTGAATAGCTTCATTAACTGACTGGTTTTCAGATTGAATTCCTTTAATTCTTCCAGTATAACGTCCTTCATCATTAATAAGCTTCATCTCATTTTTTATCCTACCTGCTAAAACTCGTATGCCAACAATTGCAGGATTATTGACCCTAAAAATATATTCAGGTAAGATTCTAATCATTCCAGGATGAATATAATCTTTTCTCCTTTTTAATTCAATTTCAGATTTTTTCTTTTCAATCCATTCATCATAATTCTCCATAATTGTATAAATAACATCTTCATGAAAAACCTTCAAATCAGAATTTAATAATTCTTCTTTTGCTTCAGGTAATATTTTTACATTAAACGCAAAAATAACTTTATTTAATTGATCGAGAGTTGCATTGGATTCAACAACATCTCTTTTTGATACATTACCGATGTCAGCCTTTCTGATTTGAATATTTTTATCTCTAGATTCTTTAATTAAGGCTTCTAATGAACCAATTGTATCAGCTTTAATTACAATACCTTGTTCATCTAATTCTAAATCAATTTTTGTTTGATTTTTAATTTCTTGAATAATTTCATCAATATTATCCTGTACTACTCTAATTGGAGCTCCTGGAATAACTTTATCCAAATCTGGAGATAAAATTTTAATTCCACTAGCTGCATGAACTTCTTTAACATTATCAAAACGTTCTCTTGGATCTCTAATTTCATCTAATGGTTTAGGTTTTAATAATGCTTTAATTTTTGCAATAATAGGATCCTCTTTTGTACCTATTACAATTTTATCATTACATCTTAAAATTCCACTGTAAATGATAGAATCAATTGTTGTACCAAGGCCAACCTCTTCTTTTACTTCTAATACACTTCCTTTAGCTGGTCCTATTTCATTATGTAATTTTTCTTCTAAAAATTTTTGTGCAAGACCAACTAAAGTCATGAGTAATTCAGGAATTCCCTCTCCAGTCTTTGAAGAAATAGGTATAATTGCAATATTTTTTCTAAAATCTTGAATCTTATAATATAATTCAGCCTGAAATTTATTTTCATATAATATACCAATTAATTCAAAAATCTTATCTTTAAAAATTGTTTTTACATTTGTTCTTTGACTAGCAATTCTTTTACTTAATAATTCATTACTCTTTTTCCAACCAGAAATTTTATCAATTTTATTTACCGCAATTATAAAGGGTGTTTTATATTGTTTTAAAATATTTATGGATTCATAAGTCTGTGGTTTAAATCCTTCATTTATATCCACAATTAAAACTGCTAAGTCAGCTAATGAACCTCCTCTAGTTCTTAATGTAGTAAAAGCTTGATGTCCGGGTGTATCAATAAATAATAAACCAGGTAATGAAACGTTTTGTTGCTTTAATAATTCACCACATACTTTATAAATGACATCAATTGGAATCTCAGTTGCTCCAATATGTTGTGTTATTGCACCAGATTCTCGATCAGCAACACTAGACCCACGTATATAATCTAAAAAAGAAGTTTTACCATGATCTACATGGCCAAGTACACTTACTATAGGTTGCCGAATATATTTAGTTTGTTTAATCATTCCTATCAACTTTTCGTCCGTATATTAATTTAACTTATAATTATTATTGTATCATAATTCAAAAAACAATGAATTAATTTGAAATATGATTAAATAATGTGTTATTTAAATATGATAAAAATAAGAGAATTTAAAATCAATGATTATGATGATGTAATAAAACTATGGATTTCATCGAATTTACCATTTAAACCTCATGGGAGAGATAAATATGATAAAATAGAAAAAGAAATAAAAAATGACAATTCAATATTTCTTATAGCAGAATTTGAAGGAAAAATCATTGGATCAGTTTTTGGAACACACGATGGACGGAAAGGATGGATAAATAGATTAGCAATTTCTCCTTATTTTCAAGGTAAAGATTTAGCAAATAAACTATGTAATAATCTTGAAAATAGATTTTACAATTTAGGAATTGAAATAATAGGATGTCTAATTGAAAATTGGAATGAAAAATCAATTAAATATTTTGAAAAAATTGGATTTACAAAACATGAAGATATTATATATTTTTCAAAGAGAAATAAAATATACATATAAATTAATTTAATTATTTATATATATATATTAAAAAAGGAAGATATTTCATTTGGTAATATTTCAAATGTGAAATCTTTCCTAATATTATTAGACATTGATGTCTTAAGAATGGTCCAATCACTTTTATAACCATATTTATCTTTTGCTTTTACACGAATTGTATAATTCCCTTTATCAAAAAAATTATTTTTTAATTTTATTTCTTCACCAGATTTGTATGGTCCAATCCAGTTATCCCATCTTCCTTCCCAAAATGTATCTCCCCAATTGATATAATAAAAAACATCATCGTTATTAGGATCTAATGCTGAAAATTTGTAAACATATTCTGTACCATTTTTACCATAACTTTGTCCACTGATACTTGGATTTTCTGGTGCAGAATTATAATTGTCGATAAAAGCCCAAGTTAAATCATTCACAATGTTACCATCATTATCTACAACATTCAATAAAATTTCATAAACACCAGATTTATTATAAATATGTTCTAATATTTTACCACTCTTGATTGTTCCATCACCAAAATCCCAAGTATAAGCAATTATTTCACCTTCATGATCAAAACTATTACTACCATTAAAAATGATTTCGATATCGATTTCTCCAAAATAAATATCTCCCGCATTTGCATTAGGCAACCAATTATTTACAGTTTTTTCATCAAAATCAACCCAATTTATATCTCTACTATCAATATTTAAACTGCCATATTCAATATTAAAAAATCCATTATAGCCCCATTCACTACTAAAACTATTTTTAACAATCCAATATCCGCCATTTCCAATAGATAAATCATTTTTCCAACCAACTAATACAACCTGATGATTAGTACTACTAAATGGGCCAGGGTATGCATAATAATCATTCGGGTCATTTTTATCCCATCCCCAATCATCAAGATTATTTTCACCATGTATATAATAAGTTGCCATCATAGTTGTAACAACAGGTCCTTTTTCCATAATTTGAGTTTTAATTAAATCAATATCACCCTCAGATCCATCGGGGGACCATTTTCCATAATCATATATTGGAATTAAAAAATCCTTCCAATTTGATATTTTATTATCACAAGAAATATCATCATTAGCTTCATAAGGGAAACAAAATTCTGGTATAGTTCCATTGTAGTCATTTCCCCAGGAATCATTTTTTTGAATATATTTGTAAGCTGAATATGCATAACCACCGTTGCATGATCCCGCTCTTGAAAGGCATGAAAGAACGTATTGTTCAGAAAGATCAATATCCAATTTTGCACATCCTTCACGAATATTTATAATACTTTCAAGAGCCCCATTAGCTGCAAAATTCCAACAACTACCACAATTACCTTGATCTTTTGCAAGTGTGGTCCAGTCCTCATTATTATAATCTAACCAATTAAAATAATCAGGTAATCCAGCATGTAGGTTTTTATTATAATAATTAATGGATGAATGAGAAAGATCATTCTCGATATTTTCTCCAGATATTGTCATGAATGAAGTGGACAATAAAAAAATAATTAAAAAACTAATAATTTTTATTTTCATTATGATACGCCCCAATTTTTTTAATTATATATAATTAAATGTTTTAATATAAATTTTTTATGTAAATATTTGTAATAAAATATTAAGTTACAAAGGATTTATTTCATAACACCATTTTATGACTTTAAATCCTTCTAACTTAGCGGAGTCAATAGATGATGATATTGTCTTAATTTCACCAGGTTTTAATGAAATAATTTTAGAATAATATTTTGAATCATTATTATTCTCAATTGAATCACATGAGCATTTATTTGAGGTTATAGTTTGTATTTCAGTATCTTCATTCCCGAGCAGAACAGTACCGATGCGTCCCAGTCCGGTGTCAAAAAATCCGATATCGGAGAAAACCTGCCGTCTGAAAGAGCAATTCGTGCCGATATTTCGTTCGGGCCAGCGTAAAGGCCGG
>JAJISJ010000026.1 GCA_022848765.1 Thermoplasmatota archaeon | reverse complement strand
TCAAAAAGATTTAAAATAATCTTCCATCTTATTACTTTGAATAATATAACAAAGGGTAATGAAATAAGTGTTATAATAATGAAATTAATATCAAAGATAATTCTTATAAACTTATTTTTTTTTTAGATAAACTTATATTCTGGTTTTGAATAATGAAAACAAGCTTGGAGGTTGCTAGTGAGGAATAACATTGAAAAATTTAGTACTAGTGCTGGAAAGATTTGGAATGCACTAAATCATAAGGGACCTCTGAATAAAAAAAAAATCATAGAAACGACTAAACTTAATAAAAAAGATTTTTACATTGGTTTAGGATGGCTTGCTAGGGAAAATAAAATCTTCAGGGAAAATAAAAACCAATATAAATTAGATAATACCAACTTGACTATTGAAATTGGTAAAATTGCTGGAAGAATATGGAAAATAATTGATATCTGGGATGAAGTTGACATTACATCAATAAAAAAATTATCAGGAGTAGATGAAAATCAAATATATTCTGGTATTGGATGGCTTGCTAGAGAAGATAAATTAGAATTGAATGAAGAACAAAAATTTAGGTTAAAATAATAAAAAACCAAAAAAGGGTTATATTTGACATAAAAAAATATTCAACAATTAATATGAATGTTAAATAAATCAATAAATATAGAGCAAAAGAGGTAGAGAGTATGAAAATTGCAATGATTGGATGGGAGTATCCGCCATTTAAAGCTGGTGGATTAGCTACTCATTGTTATGGCCTTACTCGTAGTCTTTCAGATAAAAATATCGATATTGATTTTTACATGCCTAAAACAAAACAAAAAGTAGTAAGCGATAAAAAAAATTTAATAATTAAAGAAATTGGCGAAACTGATATTTTTCCATATGATAGACCTGAAGATAAAGAATTAGCGGGACATTTTTTTGAAAGCGTATATCGTTATAATGATCTTATATTAGAAAAAGTAAAAGGAAATTATGATTTAATACACTGCCATGATTGGCTTACAATGAAAGCAGGTATTAAATTAAAAGATAAATTGGGAATTCCACTTATATTAAGCGTACATTCAACTGAATATGATCGTTCAGGATGGCTTAATCCAAATCAATGGTTCATAGATATCGAGAAAGAAGGAATGGAAAAAGCTGATAAAATTATAGCAGTAAGCCATTTTACAAAAAGAGTAATAGTTGAAAAATATGGAATAAATCCAAACAAAATATCTGTCATTCATAATGCTGTATATCCTCTTGGAACAGACAAGAAAAAAAATATTGTACTATTTTTAGGAAGATTAACAATACAAAAAGGACCAGAATTTTTTTTAATGGCTGCAAGAAAAGTATTAGATTATAATCAAGATACTCAATTTGTTGTTGCAGGTACAGGAGAAATGTTACCAACTTTAATAGATAAAGCAGTTGATCTAGGTATATCAAATAAAGTAATATTTACTGGTTTGTTAACAGAAGAAGAAGTTAAACATATCTACAGAATATCAAGTGTATATATAATGCCTTCAGTAAGCGAACCATTTGGAATTACCGCATTAGAGGCAATTTCTGCTGGAACTCCGACAATAGTTTCAAAAACAGCAGGAGTTGCAGAAGCATTTAATAATTGTTTAAAAGTAGATTTCTGGGATATCGATGAAATGGCAAATAAAATAATATCTTTAATGAAATATGGTCCATTAAATAAAACAATAACAACAGAAGGGATGCAAGAAATAAATTTATTCACATGGGAAAGAGTAGCAGAAAAAACAATTAGTGTCTATAGAGGAGTAACTTGATTTGACATCCATATGCATATATTTTGAAGTTCATCAACCTTTCAGATTAAATCGTTTTTCAGTTTTCAATATAGGAGTTAATGAAAATAATAAATTAAACTATTTTAACCGAGAATTAAATCAAGAAATATTTGAAAAAGTGGCACGAAAATGCTATCTACCAACAAATCAACTTTTATTAGATCTAATTAATAAACATAATGGAAAGTTTAGAATATCTTTTAGCATTACTGGAACTTTTGTTGAATATTGTGAACAACATGCGCCTTCGGTTATTGAAAGTTTTAAAGAATTATTCAAAACAGGTTGTGTAGATTTAATTGAAGAAACCTATTTTCATTCACTTTCAAGTCTTTATGATGATCTCGATGAGTTTGAAGAACAAGTAAAAATGCATCAAAACATGATAAATAATGTTTTTAACTATAGACCAAAGATATTTCGCAACACCGAAGCAATTTATGATAATAGAATCGCAAAAAAAGTAGAGGAAATGGGATATAAAGGAATCATAACAGAAGGTACTGAAAAAATATTACATTGGAGATCACCAAATTATGTCTATAAAGCAAAAAACACCAATTTAAAAGTATTATTAAGAAATTACAATTTAAGTGATGATGTAGGGTTTAGATTTTCTGCACAAAATTGGAATGGCTTTCCACTAACAGCAGATAAATATGCAAATTGGATGGCAAAAACAGATGGAAATTTGATTAATTTATTTATGGATTATGAAACTTTCGGTGAACATCAATGGACCGAAACAGGTATTTTTGATTTCCTTGATCATTTACCTGGGGAAATTTTAAAGCATAATCACCTTGATTTTGTAACAGTAAGTGAAGCAATTGATAAATATGAAGTAATGGGTGAAATTGATGTTCCTTGGGCAATTTCATGGGCAGATGAAGATAGAGATGTCTCGACATGGCTCGGAAATGATATGCAAATTGCATGCTTTAACGAATTAAAAAATATTGGAGAAAAACTAAAAAATACAGGAAATCAAGATTTAATCAATATTTGGAGAAAATTACAAACATCCGATCATCTATATTATGTTTCAACAAAAGGATTCAAAGACGGAGCAGTACATGCATATTTTAGTCATTACGATAATCCATACGATGGATTCATCAATTATATGAATATACTTCAAGATTTAAAGCAAAAAATCATATAATTTATTATTAGGGTGGAGAGTGAATTATTAATTTCAATATCTTTAAAACATAATTATATGATAATAAATCCTATTGGAAAATATATGATTCCATGAAAAGGATATTGAGAATTATGAGAGAATGGATTGTAACAAATGGTTTGGGTGGCTATGCATCCCTTACAAATTCTAATAATAATACCAGGAAATTTCATGGATTATTAATCGCGAGTTTAAATCCACCAGTTGATAGATGGGTTTTAGTTAGCAATGTTGAAGATACTGTATGCTATAAAAATCAATGTTATAATCTGAAAAATATCAAACCAAAATTTGAATTTAATTATTTCCCGTCTTTTAATTATAATCTACCTGGAATTAAAATTAATAAAAAAATATTTATGCTAGAAAATGAAAATACTACCATTATTAAATATAAAATAAAAACAGATGAACCTATAAAAATAAGACATTCACCTATAATAAATTCAAGACATTTTTATAATATAAATGAAAAAAATTCATTTTTAATAAAACAAGAAGTATTGAAAAATCAAACTAATATTTATCCAAATAATACTGATAAAATAATAAAAATTAAAGTTGAAAAATCTAATTATTTTCCTAATGAATTATGGAAAGAAATCCAATATCAAAAAGATAAAGAAAGAAAGGATACATATATTGATAATTATCTATTAATTGGAAATTTTGAAAAAAAAATTAAAAAAAGAGAAGAATATTTTTTAGTCCTTACTACTGAAAAAAAAATATATAAAAATATCGAATCTATCTTAAAGGAAGAAATTAATAAAAAAAGAGAGCTAATTTTAAAAACTGGTCTCCCCAATTCATTTAATAAACTTATATTATCAACAAATAATTTTATCGTACAAAAAGGAGATGGTAAATCAATAATAGCTGGATATCATTGGTTTAGTGATTGGGGTAGAGATATCTTGATATCACTTCCCGGACTTACACTTGTGACAGGTAGATTCAATATTGCTAAGCAAATCCTAAATCAATTAAAAAAATATTGTAAAAATGGTTTAATTCCGAATGTTTTCAATGATAGAAACTCAGAAGCTTCATACAATTCTGTTGATACTTCTTTATGGTTTATAGATCGAACATTCCAGTATTTAAAATACACAAATGATCATAAATTTTTATTAGAAATGTGGCCAATATTAGTGGAAATTATAGATTATTATAGAATTGGTACTGATTATAACATTTTTATGGATAAGGATTTTCTTATCAGTCATGACCCTGGTTTAACATGGATGGATGTAAAAATTGGGGACTATTACCCTACACCCCGTTCAAAAAAGGCAGTTGAAATTCAAGCTTTATGGTATAATGCACTAAAAATTATGAGCACTCTTTCAACATTCTCAAACAAAGATGATATTTATTTTGATATTTCTGAAAAGGTAAAAGATAGCTTTAATAAACAATTTGATCAGCAATATGATGTCATTGATACAAAAGATATATCATTAAGACCAAATAAAATATTTCTTGTATCACTTGATTTTTCCCTAATTAATCAAGATCTTCAATCAAAAATTATTAAAAATATAGATGAGAATTTATATACAATTTTTGGATTAAGGACTCTTTCACAAAATGATCCAGGTTTTAAGGGAATATACTTAGATGACTATAATCGAGAGCTTTCATATCATAATGGGATTGTATGGCCTTGGCTATTAGGGCCATTTATTAAATCTTTTATAAAAATAAAAAATAATGAAGAATATTGGAGAAAATATGCATATAAAAAATATCTAAAACCAATGTTTCATGTTTTCGGTGATAATTGGGATGGATCCATTAATGAAATATATGATAGTATCCCTCCATATACTCCAAGAGGATGCATAACTCAAGCCTGGAGTGTAGCTGAAATTCTAAGAACATGGGTTGAAGATATTGAAAATATCAAACCAATGTACGAAAAAAATTATTTATCACATGAAATATGCGTTTAAAACATATTGATGAACCATTCTATTTGTATTAAAAAAGGATGCATTAATAGCGATACAACTTCTCATTGTTCTTATCCAATTATCTCTATCATTGTAGAATTTTGGCATTATCCATGTTTCTAATTTATTATATAAGTCATTTTTATCTATTTCATCATCAGATTTTTCATCTTCTGTTATTTCAGGACCAATAGACCAACCAGTTATATTTTCAATACAACCTTCTATCCACCAACCATCTAAAGTTCCAAATTGTGGAACACCATTATGTGCTGCTTTCATCCCGGATGTTCCAGAGGCTTCCATAGGTCTTCTAGGAGTGTTTAACCATAAATCAACACCTGCAGTGATAATCTTACCTATTGTCATATTATAGTTATGAATAAAAGCAATTTTTATTGAAGCATCAAATGTTTTCATAGTTTCAAATATTTTTTTTATTGATTTTTTACCAGTTTCATCATTAGGATGAGCTTTACCAGAATAAATAATTTGTATTGGTCCTACATTTTTTGCAATATCCATTAATCTTTCAGGACTAGATATCAACAAATCAGGTCTCTTATATTCAGTCTGTCTTCGAGCAAATCCAACTGTAAAATCATTATAATTCATACCAACATTATATCTATCATTAACAAAATCGATAAGTATTTTTTTTGCATTAAGATGAGTTTTCCATATTTCATCCTTATTTATACTGAATGCAGATCTTAGCATATAGGGATCTGAATGCCAACCAGAAATATATTTATCATATAATTGTTGAAAAGGTTTTGAAACCCATGTTGAAGCATGAACTCCATTAGTTATTGACTCTATAGAATAACCAGGAAACATTTGCTGCGAAACTTCTTTATGTTTTTTTGCCACTCCATTTATATAATGACTAAAATATAATGCAAGTCTTGTCATATTCAATCTATTTTCAAATTTAATTTCTTCAAGGATACTTTCGGATAATAAATCTCCTATCATATGTTTTGCCACTGAAATATCAAATTGATCATGACCAGCTGCAATAGGAGTATGAGTTGTAAATACACACTGTTCCCGTACTTTTTCAACATTATTTAATTCTTTATATAATTCAAGGGTACTTAATGCAGCATGTCCTTCATTCATATGATATTTATCTATAGTTGTATAACCAAGGTTATTTAACATTCGTACACCGCCAATTCCTAGTATTATCTCTTGTGCAAGACGATATCTATTATCACCACCATATAGATATTTAGTAAGATTTCGATCCCACGGATCATTTTCATCAACATTTGCATCTAGAAAAAAAACTGGTATTACATATCCATTTATACCTTTATATTGATAAAGCCATGCCCTAAGAATTACATCTCTACCTTCAATTTTTATTATTGTTTTAGTTGGAAGAAGTTTTAAAAAATTAGAAACTGAAAAATTAATAGGGAGTTCTCTTTGATTCCCTTCTTTATCTAGTTTTTGATAAAAATAACCTTTTTCAGAAAGTAAGGTGATACCGACTAGAGGTACATTTAAATCTGCACAAGATTTAATGGTATCACCGGCTAATACTCCAAGACCACCACTATATGTTGGTATATGCTCATCAATTCCTATTTCCATCGAAAAATATGCAATTTTTGGTTTTCCTTGAAGTTTAAAAATTGGATTTATAACCTTTTCCCCATTTTTACAAATCTCATCCATTATAAATTCTCACCACATTATATTTTCTCGAAATTTAAATAGCAGATAAAGTGTAATAACAATATATTACTTATTTATTATTGCAAAGAATTTAATATGCATTTAAACACAAATTTTTTTAGTGATTACTGTATTATAAAAATTGTAGATTAGTTGAATTTATAAACTTATTTGATTATTATAATAATTAGAAAAAAAATGATTGGTGGTTTTGGATTAATGGAAAAAAAATGTGATTTATGTAATCGCGACATTACGTTAAATACAAATCTATCAGGTTTGGTTTTTGATGATAAGTATTTCTTGTGCGAAGAATGTCATGGCACTCATTCTCATGAAGAGTTAGATACTTGGGTTAAAACAATAATGAAAGACCCCAAAACAGGAATGCCAATTTCACTTTGGTTAATTCATGAACAAAATAAAGATAAAACATTTATGACTAGAACCTCAAAAAATAATAATTGTATATAATCTCACTCAAAAATCATTTATAATAATTTAAAAAGAAAATACTTTTTAGAAGATAATATATATGAAAATTTATGTATATAATAAAACTAGGCGGTAGCGTCATAACGGATAAATCAAAGAAATCTTCCTTTAAAAGCGAAATTATGGACAACCTATCCCAAGAAATCAAAAAAGCCAATAAAAAATGTATTATTATACACGGTGCAGGTTCATTTGGACATATCTTAGCTAAAAAATACGATTTAAATCAAGGATATGTAAATAATTATCAATTCAAAGGATTTTCAGAAACAATGCAAATGGTGCAAATTCTAAATAGTCATGTTTTGAAATCATTAAATTTAAATGGAAATCAAGCTGTTTCAATCGCCCCTCATAATATTTTAAAACTTAATAATCATAATATAGATAAAAAAAATTTTGAAATTTTTTCGGATTTCCTTAAAAAAAATTTCATGACAGTAACATTAGGAGACGTTGTATTATATGAAAAATTAGTTTTTTAGATTTGTTCAGGGGATTTATTAGTATTTGAACTAGCAAAATATTTCAAACCTGAAAAAGTTATATTTGTAATAGATGAAGACGGTCTATATACTTCAAATCCAAAGTTAAATAAAAAAGCAGAATTATTAAAAAATACTAACCGCATTGAAATAAAGAAATTATCAACAAATTTAAATAATCATGCTGATGTTACAAAAGGAATGGAGGGAAAAATTAGCATAATCAATAGAATTGCAAAATTAGGTATTGATACTATTTTACTAAATGGTAATAAATGTGAAAGATTATATGACGCACTTATAGAAAATAAAATAATTGGAACAATAGTGCAAGGTGACAATAATGAATCAAACTGAAAGTAGAAAAGATGAACACGTAAGAATTTCAATTGAGGAAGATGTTTCAGCTAATCATAATTATTGGGATGATGTAATCCTTAAGCATAATGCACTTCCCGATATTAATAAAGGAGAAATTAATCTTACAACAAAATTATTTAATAAGAAATTAAAAGCACCAATTATAATTTCAGGCATGACGGGGGGATATATTAAAGCAAAAAAAATTAATGAAAACCTTGCAATTGCGGCAGAAGAATACCAAATTGGTATGGGTGTAGGATCACAAAGAGCTGCTCTTGAAAAACCAGAATTAAAAGAAACATATGGGATAATAAAAGAGTTTGATATTCCATTAAGATTTGCTAACATTGGAGCATCTCAAATAGTATTATGGGGTCATAAAAAAACACTTGAAAATGCTAAAAAAATGATTGATATGATTGATGCAAATGTTTTTATTGTCTGTTTAAATTTTTTACAAGAAGCTGTTATGTCAGAAGGAGAATCAAATGCGAAGGGTTGTTATGAGGGAATTAAAAAATTAGCAGATGAACTTGATACACCTCTAGTTATAAAAGAATCTGGAGCGGGAATTTCTTTCGAAGTTGCAAAAATGTTATCAAAAACAAAAATTTCTGGAATAGATGTTGGAGGGGCTGGTGGAACCTCTTTTTCAGCAATAGAACATTATAGATCTAAATTAAAATATGATAATTTACACGAAAGAGGGGCTAAAACTTTTTGGAATTGGGGAATACCAACACCTGTGTCAATATTAGAAGTTGGAGATGCAACTAATTGGAAATTGCCAATAATATCAACTGGTGGAATTAGAAATGGACTTGATGCTGCAAAATCATTAGCCCTTGGTGCAAACTGTGCTGGAGTTGCACGTACATTTCTTAAACCAGCAACAAAAAGTCAAAATTCAATATTATTTGAGGTGGAAACTCTAATTAAAGAATTGAGAACTGCAATGTTTTTAGTTGGGGCAGACGGAGTTTCTAAAATGAAAGATATTGGAGCAGAATTATGGATTTAAAAAATGAATTAAAAAAAAGGACAGATATTTTTAATATTGAACTAGAAGATTATCTATTAGATGGTTATCCAAAAATATTATACGATGCTTATAGACATCTTCCAATGGCGGGTGGTAAAAGACTTAGACCTGCAATTTCAATAATATCAAATGAAGCTGTATCTGGCAATATCAAAAATGTTATGCCATTAGCCATATCTATAGAATTAATCCATAATTTCACTCTAGTTCATGATGATATAATGGATAAATCAAATATTAGGAGAAATATTCCCACGGTACATAATCAATATGGGGAACCAACAGCAATATTAGCAGGAGATTTATTATTTGCTAAAGCGTTCGAAGTTATACATAATTTTTCTGGAGATTTATCCGTTTTTAAAATAATTAATCATAAAATTGTAAATAGTGTTAGGGAAGTTTGTGAAGGCCAGCAACTTGATATGGAATTTGAAAAAAGAAATTATGTTAACGAAGAAGAATATTTGGAGATGATACAAAAAAAGACATCTGCATTATTTATGCTGGCTGCTGAAGGAGGATCTATCACCGGCGGTGGAACAGATGATGAAGATAAAGGTTTAAGAAATTACGGGAAATATTTAGGTTTAGCCTTTCAAATTAGAGATGATTATCTTGATATGAGTAGTGAAGTAAACACACTTGGAAAAGATATTGGAAATGATATTCGAAATGGGAAAAAAACACTAATCGCTGTTCATTCTATTAATAATGCAACTGGCAATAATAAAAATCTAATAGAAAAAATATTTGGTAACAGTAAAGCATCTCAAGAGGAGATAAAAAAAGTATACAATCTATTTAATGAAATTGGATCTGTAGAATACGCAAAAAATACTGCCTATAAATATTGTGATGAAGCAAAAAAAGCGATTAATATTTTAAAAGATTCAAATGCAAAAAAAATTCTCAAAGATCTAGCCGAATATTCGATAAATCGAGAGAAATAGTAAAATGAAAACTAATGAAATCAAAAAAATTGCCAGAAAATATGCTTTACAAAACGCTATAAACTTTAATGGAAAGGCAAATTCCAAAGCTGTTGCCGGTAGGATTATTGCTGAATTAAAAGATAAAAATATTCCTCCAAAAGATATTTTTAAAATTGCAAATTATGTATCTATAGAAATTAGTAATATTTCAATTGAAGAACAAATAAAAGAACTTAATAAAATTGCACCAGAACTTCTTATAAAAGAAAAAAAGGAAAGAGATTTTTCTTTACCTGAATTACCAAATGCTGAACAAGGAAAGGTTGTTACTAGATTTCCACCAGAACCTAATGGTTATTTACATATAGGCCATGCAAAAGCAGCAATTTTTGATTATGAATATTCAAAAATGTATAATGGAAAATTTATATTGCGATTTGATGATACTAATCCTGAAAACGCTAAATTAGAATTTTATGAATCGCAAAAAAAAGATTTAAAATGGCTTGGAATTGAATGGGATATTGAGTATAACACTTCTGATAATCTTGAAACTCATTATAAACTTGCTGAACAATTAATAGATCAAGAAGATGCATATATCTGTAAATGTTCACCTGATCAAATTAAAACTGGACGTTTTACAGGTGTAAATTGTAGCTGTAGAATGAATAATTCTGATGAATCTATAGAAATTTGGAAAAATATGATTAATTCCATCTCTAAAAACTATGTGTTGAGATTAAAAGGCGATATGAAATCTGTTAATACAGCTATGCGTGATCCAACACTTTTTAGAATTATTAATAAATCACATCCATTGCATGAAGATAAATATCATGTATGGCCAACATACGATTTTGCAGGAGCAGTTGAGGATAGCCTTAGTGGTGTTACACATCCTTTTAGAACAAAAGAATATGAGTTAAGAGATGAATGTTACTTCTATCTCTTAAATAAACTTCGATTAAGAGAACCTTATCTATTAGAATTTGCAAGATTATCAATAGAAGGTATGCCTGTTTCAAAACGTAAAATAAAACCTCTTATTGATAATAGATTAGTTTTTGGATACGATGATATTAGACTTCCAACTCTTAGAGGTTTGAAAAAAAGAGGAATCCTCCCGGAATCAATTAAACAATTTATTTTTTCCCAAGGTATATCAAAAGTTGAATCAAAAGTTTCATTTAGTTTGTTAGAAGCTGAAAACCGAAAAATTTTAGATCCCAAAACAAAAAGATATTTTTTTGTTAAAGATCCAATAAAATTAATAGTTGAAAATGCCCCAAAAATAAAAAAATCAATTAAACTGCATCCAAAGAGCCAAGAACTTGGAACTAGAAATATTGAAACAGATAAGATTTTTTATATTCCAAAAGAAGATCTTAAAAATATGAAGTTAGGAGATGTGTTTCGATTAAAAGATCTTTATAATGTCAAAATAAAAAATATAAGTAGAGAAATTCTAGTCGAATATATTGGTGAAGAGTTAATACCAAATTCTGCGAAAATCCAATGGACAACTGAAAATTATATAAAAATGAATATCTTAATTCCAAAAATTCTTTTTATAAATAATAAGTTCAATACGAAAAGTCTTGAAAAGATTGAAGGATTTGCAGAGAATGCTGTTATTAAATTAAAAAGTAATGATATAATTCAATTTGAAAGGTTTGGATTTGTGAGAATTGAAAATGATAAAAATAGAATAATTGGATATTTTACTCATAAGTAAACTATTTAAATTATTCTCTATTTTAGAATAATTGTTATAGACGAATAATAAGAGGATGGGATGAAATAAAATGCACTCTAAAAATGGAGTATTAATAGTCTTAGGTTTTTGTATCTTTATATTATTATTTATAGAACCTGTTTTATCAGAACAAAATAATTTTTTAAATCTGTTGTCAAATTCACAATTGGCAGAATCAGATGAAAAATTAAACATAATATCAGAGGTTTCTATAATTGGTATAATAGCAGCAATTGTTACTATTATTGCAATAGCTACTTTTGGCGGAATAAAATATGTAACTCCTGAAAATGTATTAGACACTGAGGTTAGAAAAAATTTATATGAATTTATCGATGAATATCCAGGGTCACATCTTAGAGAAATTGCTAGAGAATTAAAACTAAAACCAAGTAATGCTGCATGGCATTTAAGAAAATTGGAGCAAACAAATTTAATAAGAAGTAGAGCAATAGGTGGAAAAAAAGTTTTTTATCTTGTAGAGGGGGGAATTGAGACAAGAAGGGAGGCAGTTGCAGAATCAATTCTAAGGAATAAAAACGCCTATGATATAATGTATTATTTAAGTAATAATCCTGGTAAACATCTTTTAGAGATTGCACATGCTCTTGATCTAAATCATCACACTGTAAAATGGCACATTAAAAAAATGTACATGGCAGAACTAATTGAAGGTGACACCTCCAATTCAGCATATCCTGTTTATTATGCAACAGAAATTGGAGTTCATGCTATTACTAACATAAACCAGCAATCAAGAAAAATTGGTAGAGCATCATAAAATTCAAATTCTACCAACATCTACTACTTCAACACTATTAACATTTTCAATTTTTGATAATATTTCTACTATTGGATCAAGACCGCCTTCAGAATCTGGAAGAGCTAAATGAATATCTACTCCTTTTAATCCAAATGCGACATTTTTTATATCAATTTTACCAAGTCTAACAGGAGCTTCAATTAATTTTTTAATATTATCAATTATATTTTCTAGTTTATCATCACCTATGACTTCACCTGGCATTAAACGAATTAATGCAATTACTTCCCCCATAATTTTTCCTCCTATGGCCCAATAAATCCGCATTCTTGACAATGGTATTTCACATTTTGTTCTCTACAACTATTGCATCTTCCGATTTTAGTATCACAATTAGGACAGATAAAGGTTGTTGACCCTCTTTCAATTAATCCTTTTCCACATGAAATACACTTCTCTGCCTTTTTCATTGGATTTGCTGAAATACATATCTATTATTAAAATATGACGTTTATGAGATATGTAAAAAAATTTTATTTTATATTTATTTTTTTTTATTAATAACCTCTAAAGAAAATGATGCAACAGATTTAAATATTTTATATTGGAATATTGCCCCAATTATGAGATTAAAATGATATGTGATAAATCTAAAAATCAAAATAAAAATACCGATTAATGAAGAACCAATTAAAACACTATATAAACCTGCAAGAAATCCTTCTGTAACACCTGCACTACCTGGAGTAGTTGGCATCATAATAACCACTATTAAAAGAATTTGGGCCGCATATGATAAAATATAAAAAGGTTTTAATCCAAGACCTAAAAATATCATTGAAGGAATCATAAAAATTGTAGTCCAATATAAAATTGTAAGGCTGCCAGCAACAATAAATATCTTTTTTCCTTCAGTAATAAAATATATCATACATCTATGAAAATTATCAACTTCTGTGTTTATTCTATCAAATATATTATTTATACTCTTTATTTTTTTAAATCTATTTATCTTTTTACTTATTATTATTAAAAATGATTTAGTTTTATTTGGATATTTGATAGTAATAATAAATAAAATAATAATAATCGCAAATACTAAAATCCCTATTGATAAACCTAGTTGTATATATCCAATTTTAATATTATTTCTAAATATAAAAAAAGCAAAAGGAACACAAGAAATAATAAAGACAGCATCAAGAAGTCTTTCTCCAAGAACTGATGCTGTAGCTGCACCAACACTTAGCCCGTCTTTTTTTAATAAGTAGATCCTAACTGGCTCTCCACCAGCCATTGAAGGTGTTATAGCTGCAAGAAATAAATTGGTAATAACTATTTTAGTAGACTCCCATAAATTTATTGTAAAATCTTTTTCAATTTCATGGCTTAATACTTTTAATCTAGCTCCCCAAATAAACCATGATGCTATTTGTAAAAAAAATGCAATTATAAAAAATTCATATCTAATTTTAGCCTGAGATAAATAATTAAACGTGTTAATATCGATTGTGAAATATAAGATGATTAAGATGATTAAAATACTAAAAATTATACTTAACATAATCGAAAATTTTATTGTTTTCGATTTTCGGTCTTTTTTAATCACAAAATAGATATTTTTGGCTTCATATATTTCTGTTGTGGTTTTATTTGATAATTAAACTAATTTTTTTAATTAAGAATAATTTCAAAATCTCCCTTATAAATCCCACCATG
>JAJISJ010000025.1 GCA_022848765.1 Thermoplasmatota archaeon | reverse complement strand
TAAGATGTAATACTATTTCCTGATTTCATTGAATAATTTTTTTAAAGATATTCAATGGTAACACTATTAATTATTACATCTTCAACAGGCCAATCATCCAATCCATATCTTGTTGTAGTCTCAACTTCAGCTATTTCACGTAAAACCTCAATACCATCTATTATAATTCCAAATGCTGCATAGTTTTCATCTAAATGGGGTGAAGGGCCATCACAAATAAAGAATTGGCTAGTTGCGCTATTTGGCATAAAGGTTCTTGCCATTGAAATTGCTCCATCAACATGTAAAATATCAGGGTGAGTTTCAAGTTTAATTGTACCATAAGGGCTTCGTTTATTAGTACCATTCGCATAATAACCGCCCCCTTGAATGACGAAATCATCAATTACTCTGTGAAATACAATATTTTCAAAAAATTTATCATTTGCAAGTTTTATGAAATTATCTGTTGTAATTGGCATTTTGTCAGTAAATAGTTCAATTGTCATAACTCCCATATTTGTATCCATAATTGCTATTGGATACGAATTTATGATGTATTTTTCTTGAACTGGATGCCAATCGAAATTAATAATCGGAATTATACCAGAGTTTGTTATTATCAATTTTGGTAAAAACTTTAGAAAGGCATATTTTAATCCAATCCAGTCATCCCAATAATTTTGATCCCAATCATTAAATTTTGCTTTATAAAAATTGGCATTATAAATAGTATTATTGATAAAATTATTTTGTTTTATATCATTATTGGTGGCGTTTATTTTTAGAAAGATGCCTCCAGCATTATCTTCTATATAGTTTCTATAAATTACATTATAAGGAGAATTAATTAATAATGAATCATTTTGGTTATTATTTAAAAAATTATACATTATAGTATTATTATTTCCATCGAAAGAGTTTATGCCATATTTATTATTTTTAATAATATTTCTTACAAAATAATTATTTGATGAATATGATTCAATACCAGCATATTCAAATGAGGACGTTGAACTATTTTGAATAGTAAAATCGTTAACAAAAACATTATCACTTAATATTTTAATTACTGATTTATTTTGAAATCCGTCTATTATCGTTGTATTTTTATCTTCACCTATTAATTTTATTGATTTTTCTATTATTAAATTCTCGCAATATATGCCATTTTTTACATAAATTATATCTCCCTTTTTTGAGCTATCAATGGCTTCTTGTATGGTTTGATAATCATCTGGAACTATTATGGTATTTGAAAAATAAAAATTATTTCCACCTGTGGGAAAAATTAAACAAATATTTATAAAAAATAAGAATGTTATTGATAACGCCATATATTTTTTCCAATTATTCAAATTATTACTCCCCTTATAAAAAGTAATAATTTATTTTGATTTAAATGTATTGGTAACTATAAAAATGAATTAAATGTAAAAATTTTTAATTGATTTAAAATATATTTAAATAAGAATAGGAAATTAATTTTTTAAAATTATCTCACACTCAAATATCTTTCCAATACTCCTATTCTCATTCAAATAGCTTGATCATAATGATATTGAAATAGAGGGGAGGGAGGTAGGGGGAGAAGAAATAATTAAACGGGGCTTAGATGAGAGGTAATTTAGTTTTGAGATATTTTTTTCGGAATTTTAATTCCTACCTCACCAGATATATTTTTGATTTAAATAATATATAAAATTATTCAGTCGAAATTACAAAATGTTAATATTACAATTAAAAATAATATCTAATCGTAAGTTTCAAATATATAACAAAATATCATTACAAAGAATTATGGTGAAATAAATGCTAAAGCTTGATTTACATATACATTCGCAATATTCAGTAGATGCAAAGGGTACCCCTAAGGAGATAATACAATCACTGAAAAAGAAGGGGATTAATGGAATGTGTATTACAGATCATAACACTGTTAAAGGAAGCTTAGAAGCTTTAAAAATATCCCCAAAAAACTTCATTATTATACCCGGTGCAGAAATTTCAACGTTAGAGGGACATATATTGGCATTAAATATTGGAGAAAATATTTTACCTAAACAATCACTAGAGATAACTATTGAAAAAATAATTGATGAAGGTGGTATTCCAATAATTCCACATGTTTATAGAAACATGTCTGGAATTAAAAAAAGAAAATTAAATTCTATGAAAGAGATGATTAATACAATTGAAGTTTTTAATAGTTGTAGCCAACCATTAACAAATTTAAAAATGGCAAAAATTGCAAAAAATAATAATTTTGGTGGGACGGGTGGAAGTGATACTCACGAACCACAATATGCTGGATATGGATATACCACTATTGATACAAATGATGAAAATATTGATAATATTATTTCCCAAATAAATTATAAAAAAACATGGGGTGAAGGAATTACCTTACCAATGGATTATAGAAGAAATAGAATGATAAAATCTGTTAAACAATTCTTTCAACGTGGTTTTAAAAGAATATAAAAAGGATTATACAAAAAATATTTTTATCATACATAATTTTATTAATTGAATTATTACCTACATAATTACCTGCAGATAAAACATATATACTAACAATATTTTCATTTGACCCTGGGGAGAAAAATGGAAAAAAATTTTCAAAACCATGTAGACAAAAGAATTAGGGAATTACATGAAAGGATGAGAAATAATAAATTAAGAAAAAAAGTTAATATAAAACTTGAAAAGAGAATATAAATAAAAGAATTAGAAAATTTATGTCATGTATTGTTAGAATATTTTATTAAATGATTAAAAAGGGGGTTTTTTATGTCAATTAAAATTTGCTGTTGGAATAAAGGAAACACTCGAATATATACAAAGCGATTAGATGTCGTGAATCAAGCAATTAAGGATGGTTATTTTGTTAATGTTATAAAAGAAAAACCTTATATTTATAATCGAGATTTATTTTCAAATAAAATTTAATTTTTTATAAATATTGAATGATGATTAGAAACATAAATTAATGATAAAATTTGAGGTGAATATGAAAGATAAGAAACCATGTGTAAATTGCATTAAAGTATTAGATGATGATTGGATGTATTGTCCATACTGTGGCACAATGGTTACATAATAAAATTAATGTAAATTGCCAAAAAAATTTATTTAATTATTTCTTTGGAAATTTTGAATCATATTCCCCATCATCAATTGATTTTTGAATTTGCTTTGGATTTTTACCTTCTACATTAACACCTAAAGTAATGCAGGTCCCAATTATTTCTTTTGTTTTTTGTTTGATTTCTTTTCCTAATAGGTTGTCATATTTCATTTTTGCAACTTTAATTGCTTGATCTATAGAAAGATTCCCAATTTTATGCGTTGAAGGAGATCCTGATCCTTTTTCTGCACCTAATTCATTTAAGATTAGCGATGCTGCAGGAGGTGTTCCAACTTCAATTTCAAATTCTTTTGTCTTGGGGTTAATAATTACTTTAACTGGGACTTTCATCCCTACAAATTCCTTTGTTTTTTCATTAATTGAATTAATTACTTGCATTATGTTTACACCCTTTGGGCCTAGAGCGGGTCCTAGCGGGGGACCTGCTGTAGCTTTTCCACCGTCTACTAATGCTTTTACTGTCTCTGCCATAAATTTTATTCCTCCTCTTTCTTATCTTCATCTTTTCTTTTAACTACCCTTACTTGTTCTCCTCTAACCGTTATAGGTATTGGAACAACAGATTCAAAGAGTTCAACTGTTATTTCCTCTTTTGTATCATCAATATGTGTTACTTTTGCAGTTTCTCCTCTGAAAGGACCTGCAACCATTTCAACAATATCTCCTTCTTCAATTTTTGCAACTGCAGATGTAGGGACTAGAAAATGTTCTATTTGATCAACAGGAATATCTCCATCTAACATATTTCTTGCATATGATACTGTTTTAATCATATCACTCATTCTTTCTTTGTTGTAACCTTCAATAAAAATATATCCCCTCAGTTCAGGAGTTACAAGTATAGATGGTATATCTAATTTTGATTTTTCTGCTCTTGCATTAACTAAATCAGCAGCATTTTGTTCTTTGCCAACTTGTGTTTTAATTGAAAAAATCTTTGTTTTTTCTTTGTTTGAATTCTCAATATCTTGGTTTTCCATATTTGTACACCTTTATATTAATCCAAGTAATTCTCCAATCCAAGGTGCAACTTGTGTTGATAGTAAAAAAATAAGAAATCCTACTCCGCCTATTATTAAGATCCCTGCTCCTGTTATTTTAGAGGTTTTTTCATATTCTTCATTTGTAGGGTTACGCGCCATTTTTAGTACACGTCCATATTTACCTTTTCCAATTCTTTTCTGACGTGCTTCAATGTTATGTTGTAATTCCCAAGCTCGGTCTATTATTCCACTATCTTCATTGGTTTTTTTCATTTTATTGATACCTCATATGAGCAAATGGTCAAATAAATACTTATATATAAATAATTGGGATGATGGTTTCTAACCTAATATAAAATAGAAAAAGGAAATTGATTAATGATTTTCTAACACTTATATTTTGAATTGTATAAAACTATGCTACTACGTCTATACCAAATTCTTTGTTTTCAAAAGATCTTTGTTCTGGACCTAAAATTTGTTTTGATTTCACCCCAGTTATTACTAACATTGCCCGTATATTTCTTTTTAACTCTGGATCAATAGTTGTCCCCCAAATTATTCTTGCATTTGGATCAACTCTCGAATAGATTTCTTCTACAACTCGCTCTGCTTCACTAATTGTCATATCCTCACCCCCAGTTACATTTACTAAAGCGCCTGTAGCTTGAGATATATCAACTTCAAGTAAAGGAGAATTTAGAGCTTCTACAACTGCATTAACTGCTTTATTTTCTCCTTCTGCTTCCCCAAGACCTATCATTGCTACGCCACCTCTTTTCATAACTGTTTTTAAATCCGCGAAATCAAGGTTTACAAGACCTGGTTTTGTAATCATTTCTGTTATTCCTCTTATTGATCTCATTAAAACTTCATCTGCAACTTTAAATGCATCATTTAATGATAGATTTGGAACCACTTCTAGGAGTTTATCATTTGGTATTACTATTACAGTATCACATGTATCTCGTAGTCTTTTCAATCCTTGATCTGCATTATCCATTCTAATGAAACCTTCAACGCTAAATGGTATTGTTACGACACCAATTGTTAAGGCACCTGTCTCTTTTGCTATTTGTGCAACAACTGGTGCTGAACCAGTTCCTGTGCCCCCTCCAAGTCCACATGTAACAAAGATCATGTCAGAATGTCCTAATGCAGCTCTGATATCTTGTTCACTTTCTTTAGCAGCATCTTCACCAATTCTTGGAATAGATCCGGCTCCTAAACCTTTTGTAAGATGTCTTCCAATTAGAATCTTATGTGGTGCATGAGCATCTAATAAATGTTGAGCATCGGTATTTATTGCAACAAGATCCTTACCATTTATTCCACCTTCAAGACATCTTGATATAGTATTTGTTCCTGCTCCTCCACAACCAACTACTTTAATTGTTGTTGTTAAATTTGCTAAAACTTTTTCGAGTTCTCTATCTTCAACACCTCGAGTTAGAGAATTATTTAAAGGATTCGCCCCAGAAACTGTTTTTTTCACTGAGGTTTTTTTATTATTCCTTTTAATTTTCTCATTTTTCACTACTTCTTCAATAATCGTCTTCATCCAAATCACCATACCCTCACAACAATAAACCCAAATTTATTGTTATAATAATGTATCCTCCAATGATGTAAAGCAATTTTGGTTATTAAATATTTCCTAACTACACCTAATAATTTTAGATTATATTTAATGAAAAATCTATTGCTTTAATACTGTGAGTTATATAACCTAAAGAAATCCTATCAGCAAAGGTTGCATATTTTAAAATATTTTTTTTATTAATCCCCCCAGATATTTCAATCAATATATTATTATTTATTTTTCTAATATCTTTTGTAGTAATTTCTGCTTTATGAGGGTTAAAATTATCTAACATTATTACATCTATTTTCTCTTTCGCTGCTATTAATGCATCCTTTTTATTTTCAACTTCTATTTCTATAATTTTATTTGTAATTCTTTTATTAATTTTTTTTATTGTTTTTTCAATTGATCCAGCAAATTTTATATGATTATCTTTTATCAAAATGACATCATATAAGCCATATCTATGTGCTTCACCACCGCCCAAAATTACAGCTTTTTTCTCATATTTACGAAATCCTGGAGTAGTTTTTCTGGTAGCCGCAATTTTAATATTTGGATTTATTTTTTTACATTTATCAACTAGTTTTTTTGTTTCAGTTGCAATACCACTCATTCTACTAATGAAATTTAATGTTAATCTTTCACCTTTTAAAATTGATAAAATAGGGCCCTGAATTTCTGCAATTATTTGATCCTTTTTTATAAAATCTCCATCTTTAACTTTTAATTTGGTTTTAGCTCCTGTTCTGTTAAAAACAATTTTTAACTCATCTAATCCTGCAACAATACAGTCTTCATTTGATATTATATTTGCTTTACCTGTTTCCATGTTAAATAAGGAATCAGAGGTTATATCCCCCTCATCCCCCAAATCTTCTTTAAGAAATCTATCAATATCATCCATTGCAATATTTTTTATATTTCAATTTGATTTTAATGTTTTGGTATAAAATGAATCTTGGCATTATTGGATGTGGAGCTATAGGTACAGATGTTGCCATTGCTGCAAATAAAATGGAAGAAATCAATAAAATTTATTTGTACGATATTGATAAAAAAAAGCAAGAAGATTTATCAAAAATCATTGAAAAATCTAAAATTACTAATATATTAGATTTCCTTAATGATATCGATATTGTATTCGAAGCTGCTTCTCAAAAAGCTGTTGAACAATATTCTGAAAAAATACTTGAAGCTGGTAAAGATATAATTATAATGAGTATTGGATGTTTTTATAATGAAAATTTTAAAAATAAGTTAGAAAAAATTGCTAAAAAGAATCAATGTAAAATATTCATTCCATCAGGTGCGGTTTGTGGGATTGATGGAGTTTTATCTGCAAGTATAGATACAATTGATGAAGTCACATTAGTAACAACAAAACCTCCTCATTCTCTAGGTAAAAAATATAATAAAAGAACTATTATATTCAAAGGAAATGCTACAGAGGCTATTAAGAAATTCCCTGAAAATATTAATGTTGCTGCAAGTCTTTCTATCGCGGGAGTAGGATTTGATAACACAAAAGTGATCATAGTCGCTGATCCTGTTGCAACTAGAAATAGTCATAAAATTCTAGCACATGGAAAATTTGGTAGATTACGTGCAGAAGTGGAAAATATGCCGAATCCAAATAATCCGAAATCAAGTTATATGGCATCTCTTTCTGCAGTTGCAACACTTAAAAAAATTGTCAATCCAATACAAATAGGTTCTTAATTTTTTTATAAAATAATTTTACCTCAACACAAAAATAAATAACCCGTTTTTTCCTTACCTTCAGTTGAAACCAATATGAAATTTGAAATAAAAAATAGAGATGCTGCAGGTAGAATATGTAAATTTTCAACAAAAAATGGCATAATAACAACTCCAACACTTCTACCGGTAATCAATCCAAATAAAATAATATTATCACCAAAAGAAATGAAAAAATTATTTGGAGTAGAAATGGTGATAACCAATTCATATATAATTAAGAATGATGAAAAATTAAGGGATAAAGCTCTTGAAAAAGGCGTTCATGGATTATTAGATTTTAATGGACCTATTATGACAGATTCTGGAACTTTTCAATCTTATGTATATGGAAATGTCAACGTTGATCCTTTAGAAATTGTTGAATTTCAAAGAAATATTGGAAGTGATATAGGCACTATACTTGATATTTTTGGTACTCCCGATCAAACAAGAAGTCAAGCAAAAAACGGAGTTATTGAAACAATAAAGAGAGCGAAGCAAAGTATGAATATTAAGGGAGATATGATTCTTGCTTGTACAATACAGGGATCAATTTATCCCGATTTAAGGGAGTTTTGTGCGTCTAAATTAAGTGAAATTAATACCGATTTTTTTCCAATAGGAGGGGTGGTGCCACTAATGGAAAATCAAAGATACCAAGAGCTAATTAGATGTATTCTCGCATCAAAAAGAGGTTCAAACTATAGCAAACCTATACATTTATTTGGAGCAGGTCACCCTATAATTTTTCCTTTAGCTGTTGCTCTTGGTTGTGATTTTTTTGATTCATCAGCTTATATAAAGTATGCTAACGATAACAGATTGATATTTCCAGATTGCACACTAAAATTAGATGATTTAGATGAACTCCCATGCCCATGTCCAATTTGTTCGAAATATACCGCTAAGGAATTGAAAAAGGAAAAAAAAAATGACCGTATATTACAAATTGTAAAACATAATCTCTATGTTAGTTTTTCAGAAATAAAAAAAATTAGAACTGCAATAATAAACGGTAATTTATGGGAATTGGTTGAACGAAGAGCAAATTCTAACCCACATATAATTGATGCAATGAGGGAATTAAGGACAAAGAATAATAAAAAATGGTTAGAACAATTTGAAATAATTAGTAAAAATAAAGCATTATTTTATACTGGTAATCAAACAATCCATAGACCTTTAATATATAGACTTCAAAAAAGACTAAACGAAAGATTTAAATTTTTATCAAATAAATATATTTTATTACCTGATTCAGAAAAACCGTATTCTAAATATTACATTAATGAAATATTAAAAATATATTCAAGTAAAAAAAATGTGAATATTATTATTAAATCTCCTTTTGGTCCAGTTCCCATAGAACTTGATGAAATGTATCCTTTCGCACAATCAATTTTTCCAAAGAAGCTTGATTCTCATACTAATTATATTGTTAAAAGAAATTTTAAAAATTTTTTAGATGAAAAAAATGAGATTCCGTTTAAAATCGAAAATACTGTTATAGAACAACCTGAAAATTATGATAAAATATTTCAATATTTAGATATTAGAAAAATTTATTCAATTGCAGATATGCAATTTGGAAAAAATGCCTTTAATGCTTTATTTGATGGTGAAATTAAAATTGTGAAATCTAAGAAAACAGGTAAAATTCGAAATATTTACTGTAATGATAAACATATTTTATCAATGAGGGCAGGTGATGGATTGTTTACTCTAAAAATTGATGGTGCAAAAAAATTACATGAGTTTTTTAAAACTCCAATTCTTAGAGTTATAATTAACAAAGATGCGGTACCATTTATTATTAATGGAAAAAGCGTATTTGCAAAATTTGTTATAAATTGTGACAATAATTTAAGACCAAATGATGAATGTATTATTGTTGATGAAAAAGATAATTTTTTAGGTACAGGTAGATGCTTACTTAATAAAATTGAAATGTTGTCATTTAATTTTGGAATGGCAGTTAAAGTAAGAGAACATATAAAATGATTATATTAATAATATATTAGGAAGAAGGAATGCTGGCCTAAAAAGGATGGGATGGGATGCACAAACTACCAGCACGATTCCTTCCAATTTTTAGAAATATATGTCTATTTAAATAGCTTTTTCGCAGATGAATATGTATCTAAATGTGTATGCTAATAGAAAACTTATTTTTTAATAATAGGATAAAATAACTAATTTATAAAATACTGATTTCACAGTTGAAGGAATAAATATAAATGCAGCAATATGTATCCAGGGCAAATAGAAGGTTATTTTATATGTCAAATTATAAAAAAACATCAAAAATTTCAGGTTTCTACAAATTACCTATAAAAGATAGAATTGAAATAGTAAAAAAATTTTCAGATTTATCAGAGGAAGAAATTAATATTTTATCAACTTCTTTAGATTTAAAAATTGCAGATAGAATGATAGAAAATGTTCTTGGTACATTTGATCTTCCAATTGGATTAGCCTTAAATTTTCTAATAAATGGTAAGGATTATATAATACCAATGGTAACTGAAGAATCAAGTGTTGTAGCTGCTGCAAGTAATGCTGCAAAAATTGCTAGAATTAAAGGTGGTTTTATTACTGATTGTTCAGATCCTTTAATGATTGGTCAAATTCAGATTTTAAATCTAAAGGATATAGCATCTTCGGTTAAGGAATTAATGGATCATAAAAAAGAAATTCTAAAAATTGCAAATTCTCAAGATAAAATTTTAAATGATCTTGGTGGTGGAGCTAAAGATTTTGAATTAAGAATATTAGATAGTCCAATTGGAAAAATGATAGTCATTCACCTTATTGTTGATGTAAGAGATGCAATGGGCGCTAATGCAGTAAATACCATGGTTGAAGCATTAGCTCCAATAATTGAGGATTTAACTAATGGAAAAGTAAGACTTAAGATACTTTCGAATCTTGCAGATAAAAGATTAGTTAGAGTTAAAGCTGTTTTTGATAAAGAAAAAATGGGTGGAGAAAAAATTGTTGATGCTTTTCTTGAATCATACACGTTAGCTACCATAGACCCATATAGAGCAACAACACATAATAAAGGAATTATGAATGGTATTGATTCATTAATAATTGCAACGGGTAACGATTTTAGAGCAATTGAAGCTGGAGCTCATGCATATGCATCAATAGATGGCCGTTATACCTCATTAACAAAATATCATAAAAATAATAATGGAGATTTAGTTGGTGAAATTGAAATACCAATGGCAATTGGTATTGTTGGAGGAGCTGGAAATATTCACCCTAAAGCAAAATTATGTAAAAAAATTCTTGGAATAAAATCAGCTCAAGAACTTTCTGAAGTTGTTGCAAGTCTTGGTCTCGCTCAAAATTTCGCCGCTGTATATGCACTTTCAACAGTTGGAATTCAAAAAGGACATATGTCTCTACATGCTAAAAACATTGCAGTCATGGCAGGAGCAATGGATGAACAGATAGATATAATATCTGAACAAATGATAAAAGAAGGAAATATTAAACTTGACCGTGCAAAAGAAATTCTTAAAGAAACTAAATAATTCTCTCAGATATATCTTCAGGTTCCCTTTCACAATAATAACAAGTAATTTGAGGTGGATCTTTATTTATTACTTTAAATCTACTTTTTACAGGTTCATTATAATTTGAAACACAGGTTGGATTAGAACAGCTAACAATTCCTATTATTTCACTTGGAAGTTCAACTCGATGTTTTTCTGCAACTTCATAATTTCTAATAATGTTAATAGTAGCTTTTGGTGCAATAAGTGCAATTTTGTCAACCTCAGAAGTATCTAATTCTCGATTTTCAACTTTCACTATATCCTTATTTCCAAGATGACCCTTTACATTAATTGCAACACTTACTGTAGATGATAAATTTTGTGGGATGCTTAGTATTCTTAAAACCTTAATAGCATTACCAGATGTTATATGATCAATTACAGTACCATTTTTAATTAGGGGGATTTTTAATTCTTTCATAGTTTTCCCCCTAAAACTAAAGATAATAACGCCATTCTAACTGGTACGCCATTAAATGCTTGTTTAAAATACAGTGCGTGTGAGGTTTTATCAATTTCTGGATCAATTTCTGTAATTCTTGGTAATGGATGCATAATAACCAGATTTTTTCTTGCATTTTTTAATAGATTTTTATCTACCTTATATGCACCAACTACTTGATTATACTCCTCAGCATCAGGAAATCTTTCTTTCTGAATTCTTGTAACATACAATACATCAGCATTCTTTATTGATTTCTCAAGATTAGAAGTATATTTCGGTTGAACCCCTAATTCCTCACATTCATTAAGGACTTCATTAGGCATTTTTAGACTATCTGGTGATACAAAAGTTAAATGAACACCATATAGAGATAAAGCATATGCTAATGAATGAACTGTACGCCCATATTTTAAATCACCAAGCAAAACAATGTTATTACCTTCGATTTTCTTTTTTTCTGATTTTATTGTAAATAAATCTAATAAACATTGAGTAGGATGTCGGCCTGCTCCATCTCCAGCATTTAATACAGGAACTTCAGCAAATTCAGCAGCTAATCTTGCTGCTCCTTCTTGTGGATGACGTATTACAATTGCATCACTATATGAATCTGCCATTCGTATAGTATCAGCTAGACTTTCACCTTTTTTTTGTGAAGTTGCTGTGGGATCAGCAAAACCAATAACTCGGCCTCCTAATCTATTCATTGAACTCTCAAAACTAAGTCTTGTTCTTGTACTTGGTTCGAAAAATAATGAAGATAATATATGTCCTTTTAGATTGTTTAAATATTTTTTACCTTTTGCATATACAACCATTTTTTCTGCATTATTTAAAATAAAATTTATTTCATTCTTACTAAAATCTTTTATTGATATAATGTCTCTGCCCTGAAAGTCCATTGAAATCAAAAAAGAGAGATATATGAACAACTTAATAAACTTTTTTTATCAATAAAAATGCAAAATATAGAAAATATATTAATATTATGTATACCTTATTCAATTGATATAATTGACTTGAATTTTATATATGGATGGTATCATGCAAGAAGATAAAAAACCTAAAAAAGAAACTATTGAAAAATTACGCATGATTTTAGATGACCCATATATTCAAGATGAATCTATTAAAAATAAATATCTTATCAAATTACAAAGAAAATTAATCAAACCTTCGAATGTAAGTATAATTCTATCTAAAAAGAAATTAGAACATACAGAAAATGATGATCCGCTTAAATCATCTGTAATAATTCATAGAAAAGAAAAAGTACCAATATTTCAGAGAGAAAATGTTGAAAAAATAGATTATAAGGAAATTGAAGAAGATCTTTTTAAAGATGAGGAATTATATGAAATAGAAAAAACTGAGGAAGATATACCTGAATTTACTGAAATAAAAGATGAAAATGAAATAATTGAAGAAATATCAATGGAAGAGCATATTGATGAAAAACAGACTTTAGAATCTATTGATAATTTACCTGAATGGGAAACAGTAGAACCTGAATCATCAGATGTAATAATAAATAAAAAAAAAGAAGAATTTTTAAAAGATATTCCTGAGTGGGAGCCAATATCAACTGAACAATTTAAGGATAAAACCCCTAACATAAAACAAATTATGAATAAAAAAGATATTAATTTAAAAGAATCAAAAATTGAATTAAATAATATCAAAGTTTTTGATGATATAAAAAGCATAGATTATGAAATATCAGAAATACTATTAAAAAATGGATATAACTCAATAGATGAATTAAAGGAACTAACAATAAAAGATTTTACAAAAATAAATGGAATAAAAAGAAAAACAGCAAAAAAAATAAAAAAAGATATTAAAAAATATTTTGAAAATGAGAAAAACCCTGAATTTCAAATTATTGAAGATGAGATATCTGATAATGATTTTGAAAAAACCAAAATTAAAGGTAAAAAAGAAGAAAAAATTAGTACTAAAAAAGAGAAAGAAATTATATTCAAATATGGAGAATATACTTTATATCGAAAGGAAATTAGGCTTCAATCAGATAAAAAAAGAATAATTCATTTTTTTAGTAAAGAAAAACCAGATGATGGTAAAGAGGTAAATTTACCTGAGGAATATGAAGTTAAAATCAATAAAAAAACTGGAGTACCTTATATAAGTAGAATAAAATAGAACTATTTTTGTAACATTAAGACTTATAAATCGTAATAATATTAAATAAAAAGTTTAATTAGTGCTTATAATGAAATGGAATGGCCCTTTAAATAAAATTGATAATTACAAATATGAAATTCCTTCTACGTATAAAGGGGAAAGAAATAATCTAAAAATGCGTACATCAGCTTTAATTTATGTAGATGAAAAAATGATTTCGTCAGTTAAAGATGATAATGCACCTGAGCAGACAGCTAATATGACAACGTTACCAGGTATAGTTGGAAAGGCAATGGCAATGCCTGATATACATTGGGGTTATGGTTTTCCAATTGGAGGTGTTGCTGCTACAGATATTGAAAATGGTGTTCTTTCACCAGGAGGAGTTGGCTTTGATATTAACTGTGGTGTTAGAGTAGTAAGAACTAATCTTAACGTTAGTGATTTTGATTTTAATAAAATTCATTTAATTGTAGATGAAATGTTTAAAAATGTTCCATCAGGTCTTGGGTCTAAAGCTAAGATACGGCTTAGTATAAGAGAGATAGATGATGTTTTAAGATTAGGTGCTCGTTGGGGTGTTGAAAATAATTATGGTTGGGATAAAGATATAGAATTTTTAGAGGAAGAAGGGTGTTTAGGTAATGCTGATTTATCGACAATATCTCAAAAAGCGAAACATCGAGGTGCTTCACAGTTAGGATCTCTTGGCGCAGGAAATCATTTTCTTGAAATTCAAAAAGTTGATAAAATTTTTGAACCAGAAATTGCTAAAATATATGGTATAA
>JAJISJ010000024.1 GCA_022848765.1 Thermoplasmatota archaeon | reverse complement strand
TTATTCTTAACTGGATATTATGTGCTGTTTCGATTAGTTCTTTAATATCCTCAATATCTCCAAAATGTGAATCAACCTCATAGTAATCTGTTATATGATAACCGTGGTACTCAGTCGTTTTGTAGAATGGGGAAATCCAAATAACATTTATTCCAAGATTTTTTAAATATTCTAAATTATCTATTATTCCCCGTATATTTCCACCTAGAAATTTTGGTTGATCCCAATTTTTTTTTGATTTAAAACCTGCAAAACGATCAATTAAAATATGATAAATTATTGAATTTTTAAACCAATCAGCTTGTTTCATTAATGATATTAATGTTTCACTATGTTTATTTTATTTTATTTTTCATAGAATCGAAATGTTTAAATAAATTAAATATAAGATATTATTAGAATGAATGTTGATAATAAACCTAAAAGTGAGGAAAAAAAGAAAAATTTCATTCCAAATGATATACCAATTATTTTTGTAACTGATTATGAATAAAACCTTTATTTAGACTCCCTCTTGTAGAAAAGGTTCATCTTGATATGATGTTTTCAATTCTTCTTTTATTACTCCACCTAAACGTTTAATACCTTCCGCTATTAGATTATCTTCAGAATATGAGAAATTTAATCTCATTGAATTATAATTACCACCATCATGATAAAAAGCATCTCCCGCCACATATGCAACTTTTTTTGCTATTGCTTTTTGCAGCAATAGATTTGTATTAATTCTTTTGGGGAGAGTTATCCAAATAAACATTCCACCTTCAGGAATAATCCATTTCGCCTCCTTTGGAAAATATTTTTTTAATGCATCTATCATAATATCTCTTTTTGTTTTGTATAATCTATTTATTTTTTCAACCTGCTTATCTAAATAACCACCATTAATATATTCATATGCAACATATTGGCCAAAATAGTTTGTGCATAAATCCGCCGCTTGTTTTGAAAGAATAAGTTTATCAAGAATATCTTTTGATGCAATTGTCCATCCTAATCTAAAACCGGGGGCTAATATTTTTGAGAATGTACTGATATATATTACTCTACCCTTTTTATCAAATGATTTTATTGGAGGTATAGGCTCACCTTCGAATATTAATTCACCATATGGGTCATCTTCAATAATAAGGAAATCATATTCTGAGGCAACATCCAATAATTCCTTTCTATTATTTAATGAAACAGTTTCTCCTGAGGGATTCTGAAAATTTGAAACAGTATAGAGAAATTTTGGATTTATACCTGTTGTATGAAGTCTGTTAAGATTTCTTCTAAGACAATCAACATCAATATCATCCTCAGTCATTGGAATTGATTCACAGTTTGATTCAAAAGCACTAAAAGCTTGTACAGCCCCAAGATATGTTGGAACACTGGACAGATAAGTATCTCCGGGATCTAAAAAACAAAGTGCGCTTAAAAAAAGAGTTTGCTGTGCGCCACTTGTTATAATAATATCATGTAATTCACAATTAATGTTTTTATTTTTTCTCATCCTCTCAGCTAAAACTCCCCTGAGAAGTGGTAAACCTTCTGTAGTGCCATATTGTAAAGCATTTGAAATGTTATCTTTAAAAACATTATCTATACAATCATGTATAACTTCAACAGGAAAAGCTAAAGGATTTGGAAGACCACCAGCAAAAGATATCATATTTGGTAACTGAGTTATTTTTAATAATTCTCTTATCTGAGATGCTTTTAACATTTTAGCTCTATGTGAAAATAATCTTTCAATGTTGACAACCATAATAACCTCAAATAATGTCAAATGAGAGTATCTTATAAATCTTATTGTTTGATATTTATTAGCACGACCTTTTTTATAATAGAAAAAATTAAATTTTATAATATATTTTATATATGTTTATTTTGAGGATGATATTGAATGGTAAAAAAGAAAAATGGGGCAATGATTATTGCAATCATAGCTGGTTTACTTTTATTAATATCTGGAATAAGTGGATTAGCTACATGGGAAACCATACAAGACTTTGTAACTACACACATAATTGATAATTATATTGTTGAAATAGTATTTGCAATATTGTTATTTATTGCCTCACTTGGTGGAATATCTGTAATAATCGGTGGAATATTAATCGGTAAAGATAAAATTGGAACAGGCAAATTCTTAATAATGTTAGGAGCTGGACTTGGAATAGTAGGTTTAATTTTCTCAATAATAATAACCATTGTTGAAGGAAGTTTCACACTTGGAAGTTATTTTTCGATCGGCGCAATTGGATTGATATTATCAATTATTGCAAGAATAATTGCAAAAAAAAATTAACATAATTGTTATAAAGACATTATAAAAATAATAAATTTTACAAATAATCAAATAAAAATCTTATATCAAAACTTAAACAAAAAATTTATATTTAACAAACATTTTCTCTTTCTTTGGAGGAATAATAAAAGATGGTAAAACTAAGTGAAGTAAAAATAACCATTTCAACGGCTATCGCAGCGGCATTCGGTTTCATTATTGCATTAATCTGGAAAGAAATAATCGTAGGATTATTTGCATTAGCTGGATTGACAATAAATGATATATCAGATGGAATGGGTGCATTAATTGCAATTATTTCTGGTATAATAATTACAATAGTCTGTGTTTTAGGAATATTGTATATATCCAAATGGGGCGGAGAAGAAAAGAAATAAACTAATTATTTCCAGATTTCAACTCTCATCTCTTTTTTTTTTATTTTGTCATTATTCTTATCCCAGTTAATATTATAGCTATCGCGATAATTAGGAAAATCAATCCACAAAAACTGAAATCTTGAAGGGATGATAAATAATTACTTGGTATAACAAATTGGAATACGATCCATAATCCAATTAATATAACAACAATACCCCAAAATATTGGGACAAGAGGATTTCTATTATTACCCTCACATACACAATCATCATCTTTTAAATTATCATATTTTATCTCTAATAAAGACGCACCACATTTTGAACAATATTTAGCTTCCTCATCATTTTTATTTCCACATTTTGAACAATATGTCATAAATCATCACTTATAATTCAAATATTTTATTCTTTATAATGATATTATTTAAAAACTCATTGGAGTATAATTCAAAATATTATTATGATTACTTAAAAGAAACATCATTCTTTCTTTAAAATTATTTTTTTATCATTCAGAAATAATAATTTTGATTTACCAATTTTTCTTGAACATATTAATTCCAATTTTATCAATGATTCAATTCTTTTTTGTTCTAGAGTTTATTAACATTTTAAAATTATTTTAATAAAAAAAAATGATTTTAAATTAATTTTAAATTTTGTAGAATTTAAAACCTAAATTTAAAATCTACGAGGCTTACGTTTACGATAACATTCCCTGCAGTATACAGGACGAGTTCCATCTGGTTTAAAAGGTACTTCAGTTTCAGTACCACATTCTGCACAAGTAACCTTATGCATTTCTCTATTTTCTTTATACATTATTACTAATTCCTTTGAATAATGATATTAAGTGCTATTATTTAAGAATTGTTGGTATTCAATTTTAGAATATATCTCAAATCAATCTATTATCTAGCTAAAATATTATTTTATTTACAAAATTATTAAATTTATAAATATTATTGAAATATTATAATGAAAAAGAATTACTCAAATTCATCATTCATTTTAAAACCTATATAATTTGAAAAGTTATAATATTTTATTAAATAAAACTAATTGGAATATATTTAATATATTCTAAGATTCTAATACTTTATTATACCTTTTTTAATATATCATAAATTATGATTATAGTTAGAAAAGCTAGGGTTAAAGATATTGATTTAATTTTAAAATTTGAGAAAAAATTATATGATAGTGCTGTTGATATTATGAAAAATTTTTCACCTCAGCATATGAGTGATATTGCTCTTAAATCTGATTATAATGAAATTCTATTTAAATACATAAAAAGTTTGATATATTCAAAAAATGGGGCAATATTTATATCTGAATTCAATAGAAAACCAGTAGGACATATGATTATATCAATAAAAAAAAGCCACCCTATTTTTAATATGAAATATTATGGTAGAATAAATACAGTTTATATTAATCAAGAATCTAGAGGTATGGGGATTAGTACGAAATTGAAGAATGAAGCATTTAAATGGTTTAAAAGTAAAAAAATTAATAGAGTTTCATTAAATGTTTTCCCAGATAATAAAGTTGCGATAAATGCTTATCAAAAATGGGGTTTAACTTTAAGTCTTTTAGAAATGAGAGTGACAATATAATGTAATACTTTCAATTACCTCATTCTAATGTTTATAAGTAGAAAGTGCTATGTTGTTTTAACTTGACGAATAATACGGGGGAACTGCCAGCAAAAGGGTAAATCTCATCCCCCTCCGCTGGCTTTTCTGCCAACGATTTTTAATTAATTTTTTAATAATCTCTTTAATCTTTTTCTTTTTTTTCTGATTTTTTACTTTTTTTCGATTCTGATATTATTTTTTCTTGAAAAAACTCTGTATTTGCTAATCGTTCTAATATACCTGCAATAATCAATAATATCCCCGAAAATAATAAAAGAAATCCACCTAAACCTAGACCCCAATTAAGCTTTATCTGACCATCAATACCTTGAATAGTTATATATCTCTGACCATTAATTGGAGAATCTGATATTGAATCGATAACTTCTCCAATATTCACCCCTGCATCTCCTGAATTCGCTAATGAATCAAATGGGATCAATCTCAAACTAATGATTATAAGTAAAATTATTATTATTGGAATTAATAATCGAATTCCTCGGAATAAATATTTATTCCCCAATTTTTTACTTTTAGATAAACCTACGGATGCAAATATTAAAAAAATTAAACCTACACCTATTAAAAGTGAAAATGGAATCATAATTGAACCAAGAGGTAATGGGCCAGTAATCCCTGGAAATTGTAACTGTATTCCATTTATTCCATCAATAGACAAAATATTTACTAAACCTGATGTTTCATAACCGCTAACTGTTATATCAGTTGATATTAAATACCAAGGATTAAACAGTGAGTAAACTGCAATAATTATTCCAATTATGCATAAAATATTACCGAAGCTTTTGGTATTAAGACCATCGATATAAAATATTGATATTATTCTAGGGCCAAGTCCTGTTAATTTTTTCCTTCTATAGATTCCATATAGAATAATGCATATGATTATTAATGTGATTATAATGAAAATTGTTACGAAATTGTATAATATTAATTCAATTATAAATAATGCATCATTAGCAGGAAGAAGTGAACTTCCCCAACCTATAGCACTCCACATACTTCCATCATTTCTGTATTGTGGCCCATAAGGTCCTGTTTGTCCAAGAATAACAGCTTCTTGATATTCTTCTTCTGTAATTCCACTCCAACCCCATCTACCTTTAAAATCAAGCCAGGGTTGTGATTCCAATAAAACTAACTCATATTCCGAGTAATCTATTTTTTTACCATTCGCTCCAACAATATCATTGGCAATACCTATCACACCTGAATAGGATCGTAGGTAATTAGCATGACTTCCTCTAGAAACATATACCTTTATGTGATCACCATCTTTTTCTACTTGACTCCAAGTTGCTTTTTGTCCGCTATGATGTTGACTATACATCACCTGAGTTGGAGTCCCATCTGATATTAAAATTTGAACCATCTCCCAATCCCCTTCATGTTGATTCAATGTTCCTTTGTTAAAAGCATAAAACATCCAATATTGAATATAAGTTAAATCACCTGAATGATTAACATTTGAATATACTGTGTATCCAAGATTTCTTAGTTTATAATCATTTATTATTCCATTATCATCTATTGATCCGATTTTATTATCAAGATAATAATCATTATTGTCAATAGGAAGATTATCAATTGAAGGGGATGTTTTAATAGGATCTTGCTGCCCTACCCTATATAGATATGAATTATCAATATGATATGAAATATTTACTGGATAGCATGTTTCATCTTTTTCAAAATAAAATATTGGTGCATACTGTTGTGCAATATCATTATCATCTGCCCTGACGGTATCAATAAAATTTCCAAAAGAAAAAAAACAAGTTAAAATTACAATACAAATAATAAAGCTACCTTTAATAAACTCCACCGCAATAAGAAATTGATAAATCTTATTTAACTATTATTAAAAAATCGAATTATAACTTTCAAAAAAATTTAATAAATCTATATCTAATTAATTTAATAATTTTTATAATTAATAAATTTGAATTATTGATAAACAAATGGATAAACTAGATAAAGTAATAGTAAACTACAAGCTATTAATGATATCCAAATTTCTTTTCTCCAGTTAAATATTTTCATTCCATCAAGTGGTCCAAAGGGCAATAAGTTAAAAAATGCTAAAAAAGCGTTAATAAATGCAATAAAACCAAATATTCTGGAAACTCCACCTGTAGTTGCAATTGTTATTAGATAAAAAAGAGCTGCTAAACTAACATTAATAAAAGGGCCTATAGCTGAAATTTTACCATATTCATCTCTATTTGGATTCCCCATAATTGTGACTGCACCCGGGGCTGCAAATACAAAACCAGTAAAAATTCCAAGAAATAATGCAAGGAGTAATCCCATTGGAAACATTCGAAATTCAGACCAATATCCATATTTTTGCCCCATAAATTTATGCCCCAATTCATGACAAAAAAATGCAGTTACAATCGCTAAGAATGCTAATGGTATATTTGCTAATGCACCAGATATATTTGATAAAGGTAAACCTCGTGTGAATGCAAATGAAAATGCAATTGTGAGGACACCTATTGCAATTAATATTTGTATAATTTCTCCCCTACTAAATTTAAAGAGATTTTCAGGTTGATCTCTATTTGTATCCCATTTATTGAAAGGCATGTCTTGAAATGAATAATATATCTTACTCATTAATAGTTCTCCAATTTTTTATTGCGCAATATATTTGCCTATTATTAGTTTATTCATTAATAATTTTAATAAAAAAAAAGGGAATATTTATTTTATATAGATAAAAATTAATATCTAATTTACTATCATTTTTTGAAAAAGTCGTCTCTTCATTAAAAATAACACAAGATTTAATCCTTTAAGAGATATTGAAGAATAAAAATCTCTAAGTTTAAATGGGTCATTTCTATATCTTTTTAAATCATATTCCACTTCATTTAATATTCTTGCATAAAGGGATGCTAAAATCTTATTTTTAAAAATAATATATAAATCTTCTCTCAATGAACTAATAGTTTTCATATAGCATTTATAAAATAATTCCCATCTTCTATCTGTAATATTATCAAATTTAAAAAAAGACTCATTTTCTAATCCACTACCCTCAAGGGGTACAAAATAAAAAATAATGAAATAAAGTTTAAAATGTTTAATATCATCAACAAGATCAAGTGTTTTAATTAAATCATTTTCATTTTCATCAGGAAGACCTGTTATTAAATTACATAAAGGATACCAGTAGTTTTCATTGAGAATATTTATTCCATTATATACTAATTCAGACCAATTATTAGGATTATATGGTCTTGATTTACCTTCCATATACTTTTTAATTAATCGTTCACTACCAGTTTCAATTCCAAGAATTGTATCAATAGGACATTCTTTTGATATACCTAAGATATCTGATATTCTATCACAGGTTTTTTTACCTTTTATAGTAGATGCTATAGATACATCACTAATATTTATTGAATTAACATTATACTTATCCGTTGTTTTTTTAACACTATTCACTAAATCTATAATTTTTTTATTATTTACTTCAACTGCTTTTGATCCATATAAGAAAAAATCCTCAGTTATAAAGGTTATTTGATTCGCTCCAGCTTTTAGATTTATTTCTATTTCTTTTATTATTCTCTCTTTTGGGAAACTAATCCAGTTCAAGAGGGTTGGTCCACAAAACTGGCAACCTCTAGGACATCCTTGTGTTATTTGAACATGACCGTTTCTGGATCCTCTTTTTATTATTGAAATATCACTTAATTTTTTGGGGTGTAATGAAAGAAATTTCTTTGGCAAAGACTCTTCATTTATAGCCTTCTGGAAAAGTGGAATGGATCCTTCTCCAGATCCCAAAACATAACTATCAAATAAATCATGATATTTGTTTGAATTTTCAAATTCTGATGTACCAGGTCCTCCTATTATGATTTTGAAATCTTGGTGATTTTTCATTTCATTAATTTTTTGAAGTAATTTATAGAATTCAGTTTCAATAACTGATTCACCACCACCAAATATGTTAGTTAAAGTCCATGGGTGAGGTTTCCGAGTCAAGGGATCAACAGTTGAAATGCCTACTATTTTTGGTTTTATTTTTTTTATTTTTTTTATTTCTTGAGGGGGTAATACTTTTACATCAAATCCTTCATCAATCAACTTAGATTCTAATCTTCGAATGGCATAGGTTGCTTGACCATCATCTAATTTTGGAAATAACTGATCAATTATAAAATTGGGGATTAATCTGTTTGGAAAACATCCAACATGTCCTAAAATTGAAAAACCATTATAATCTGTCATTAGAGTTCTATCAGCTGTTAAAACTATATCACTCATTAATATTAATATTTAAAACTGATTATTTATAATAGTACTGTTTTTTTTCAAAATAAATAATTATAAAATAATGATTTTTATTATAAAATTGATAGGAGAATAAATTAAATGTCCTTATCTACTGAAATATTAGAAAAACTTAAATCAAAATCTAGAAGTGATCGATTAGAAGGAATGGCGAGATATGGAATTAAAATAGATAAGAGACTTGGAGTTTCAATCCCGGATGTTAGAAAAATAGCTAAGGATTTTGGAAAAAATCATGAAACAGCATTGGATTTATGGAAAACCGGATATGCTGATGCAAAAATCACTGCTGCATTAATTGATGAACCTGGAAAGGTAACTGAAACTCAAATGGAGGAATGGGTTATGGGGATTGATTCATGGGATGTTTGTGATCAAATCTGTATGAATCTATTTGATAAAACTACTTATGCATGGAAGAAAATTATTGATTGGTCGGAAAGAAAGGAAGAATTTGTTAAAAGAACTGCATTTTCTCTTTTGGCTTGTCTTGCTTGTCATGATAAACATGCAGATGATAATAAATTCATAGAATATTTTCCTTTGATTAAAAAAAATGCAAGTGATGATAGAAATTATGTAAAAAAGGCAGTCAGTTGGTCATTGAGACATATAGGTAAAAGGAATTTGAATTTACATAAAGCTGCATTAAAACTAGCTGATGAAATAAAACAGAGTGATTCAAAATCTGGTAAATGGATAGGATCCGATGTAGTTAGGGATCTTAATAGTGATTCAACACTAAGAAGGTTGAAAATTAAATAATAATGCTATAATTGGTTTGAGAACAGATTTTCCCAATATTTTTTAATACGTTAATTGTATCAAAAAACTATCTTTCATATATCATTTATAATTAAAAAATTGTAATAATTAGAAATTATAAAATACTAATAGTTTATTTTGCACGTTTAAATAAATTAATTAAATGTGAGGATTGAGGTAAAATGGACTACGGAAAAATAATTAAATTTCCAATGAAAGATAAAGATTGGCTTGTGAAAATAATTGTTGGGGGTATTCTATCAATTATTCCAATTGTTAATTTCATTGCTTTTGGATATGAATTTAAGACAATGAAAAATGCAATAAATTTGAAACCTGGAATGCCTGAGTGGAAAGGATTCACTGATTTATTTGTGAAAGGAATAGTTGTTTTTGTGATAGCTTTGTTATATATGATTGTACCTTTGATAATATTTGGGGCAGTAGCTGGATTTAGTGCTATCGCAGGTGCTATGGGCGGTTTTGCGAATCCATATAGTATAATTGTGACTATGTTACCCGCATTATTTATTGGAGGAATATTGATATTGATTGTTGGTTTTATTTTACCAATGGCTATAGCAATGTATGCAAAATCAGATAATTTTGGTGATGCCTTTAAATTTGGTGAAATATTTAACCGAATTAAATCGGTATTGGGCGAATATATTATATCTTATATTGTTTTAATTATTCTAGGTATAATACTTGGATTCATTGGATTAATACCTTTTATTGGATGGCTTTTAAGTCTATTTGGAACATTTTATCTAGGTGTTCTAGCCTTCAACATGTTTGGTGAATTATACTTAAAATCTAAAGCAACATAAAAACTCGAATAATATGATGAGAAATTTAAATTTCTCATCTATTTAATTTTTTATACATAATTTTTACCTAATATATTAGGTGAATATGTAGATGCAGATATGCATTTATTTACATGTTATCATTTTTTTAATTGTATGGGATCAAATAATAAGTTATATTATAATAATCCTATTCAACAACCTTTATTTGAAGAAGATGATGATGGAAAATTAATAGTTTTTAAAGAATAAATATTAAAATATTATTTTTGTTCTTCGTGACATTGACATTGTGTCCGCATCTCATCTATATCACAAAATGTATTAAAAAACGATTTAAGGTGTTGATCTAGTTCTTTTTCTCCCGGGGTGGTTAGAGAATATCTTTTATTTTCATCTATAGATAGCAGTCCTCTTTCTTTTAAATCTTTTAAAACTGGATAAATGGTTCCTGGGCTAGGTCTGCTACCCTTTCTTTGTTCAAGTTCTTCAGTTATTTCTGAACCAGTCATATTTTTTTTATTTATTAGCCATAGAATGAGAAATGATAGAAATCCTTTCATTTGGCAGTGTCTATGTCTCATTGTATTCTTGTATCGTATTACCGATATCGTATAACCGATAAAGGTGATATGAATGTGTAATGAACATCATGGAATGTATAGAAATCATGAAAGATATTGTTGGAGACAATTCCTAACAAAAGAAGAAAAAATAGAAATTCTTGAAGAATACAAGAATTGGTTAGAAAAAGAAACACAGGGAGTAAAAGAAAAAATCGAAAATTTAAACAAAGCCAGTTAAATTAACTGGCATCTTAATTTTTTTTCTTAATTTTACTTTTTTTCAACGTAAAATAAAAAGTGGAACCTTTACCTGTTCCTTCACTTTCAACCCAGATCTTTCCACCATGTTTTTCAATGATCTTCTTAGTAATTGTAAGACCTAAACCACTAGAATCTAATTCATGTCTGCTATCATCTACTTTATAGAATTCATCAAAAACTAGTTCTATCTGCTCTGAATCCATACCAAGTCCAGTGTCTTTAATTGAAATTGTAAACCTTTCTTTATCTTCCTTAGCATCTATATAAATTTTACCTCCTTTATCTGGAGAATATTTAATAGCATTTGTTATAAGGTTATTAAAAACCTCATCAAGTCTTATTTTATCAGCAAAAACAAAAATTTGATCCTTGATTCTATTTATGATTTTTATATCGTTTCTATCAAATAAAACTTGATTATTTCCAATAATAAATTCCAACTCTTCATTTAAGTTAATAGTCTGAAATTCAAGTTGTATAATTCCTGAATTTAACTTGGCTAGATCAATTGTCTTATTCACTAGATCTTTCATGAAATATACATTTCTTAAAACAACATCAAAGGATTCAGTATCCTTTTTATTTTTAATTTTTTCTTTTAATAAAGGTAATAACACCATCATAGGAGTTAACGGCGTTTTTAAATCATGACTTAATTGATTTATGAATTCATCTTTTTGACGTAATAAATGTTGAATTTGTTTTGTCCTATCTTTTACTTTTTCTTCTAAGTTACTATTAATTTCAGTTAACTCTTCATTTTGTTTATTTATTTTATCCTCATATTTTTTCCTTTCAGTTATATCTTGACCAAGAGCAATATTTCCTATTGGATTATTCACATTATCATATAACATCCTAGAATTCCAGGATATCGTTCGTTTTTCACCATCTTTTCTAACAATTGTTTTTTCAAAATTTTCTGTGAGAATATTCTCTCCACTTTCTAAATTCATTTTAGAATTCCTTTTAATGTTTACTAGATTATCAGCTGGTTGTAACCAATCCCATATTTTATTATGTCCAATTACTTCATCACGAGAAAAACCAGTAATGTTTTCCGCAGCTTTATTCCATATGATTATCTTTGATTGTGGATCTATTACACTAAGCCATACATTTGCATTGTCAATTATATTTTCATGAAATTGGCTTAACTTGTTAATTTCCTCTTCTGCCTTTTTAATATCAGTTATATCTGATATCATAATAATATAGCCTGATATCTCATTTTGAGAGAGAATAATTGGACTTATGTTAAGCATTCCAAAAACTCTTTCCCTATTTTTTTTAATATAGCCAATTTCTTGGGAAATTACATCATCATCGATTATATCCTTTAAAAAGAGATTTTTTATTGATATTTCATTTCCTTCGATTAAAAAGAGAAAGTCAAATATATTTTTTCCCATTATTTCATTATATCTAAATTCGAACCATTCACATATTTTTGTATTGGCGTCTAAAAAATGTCCATTTTTATCAATGATTGCGATTCCCTCTGGTGAGAGGTCAAATAACATTTTACTGCCTTGAATTATACTTGTTAGATTACTTTCCTTTCTAAAATTTGTTTTCATTGAATCATGTTTTTCTTTTTTTAAAAGAGTAGTATTGTTATAATTTTTAGAATTATTATTTATTTCAAAAGATTTTGATTCAAGTTTACCACATTTTTCAAGCTCTTTCAATTCTTTTACAATATCAGGTGTTTTATATTTTATTTCTTGTTCTCTTAGTTCTTTAACAATGTCTGGGATTTCGTTCATTTTTTTTCCTCAATTAATAATTATCTAAATTTTTTGGAAAAAAATTAATGTAATCTGATTCCATGTTCTGTAATTTCTACATCCATGGGTTTTAGAGAGTGTTTTGTCCCTCTCATCTTTCGAATTGTAAGTTTTCTTCTACCCATTGTCGTATCTAATCCAAGAACAAGTATCCCGTCAACTAAGAATTCTGATATGGAATCTCTAGATAGATCACGTGATCCTTCAGGAATCTCTGTTGTTACCATTGTTGTACTATTCTCTTCTTTAATGATTTTCACTAGATGTCGTAGATGTAATCTTGTTGCTTGAATTGAATCAAGAGGTATTGTGGTCGTTGTCATCGAATTTGAGGAAGGTATCACCTCTTTTCCATTATTCACCATCCACATCGGTAGTTCTGTAACAGGTGATAAAGAATCCATTACTATTCTATCATAATTTCCAGATTTTACTATTTCTTCAATGTCTTTATGAAGATTTTGTTTATCAAGATCTAAATAGACGATATTTAATTTTCCTTTATCAACCTCGGGCTGAAAATGGAATTGTAATTGATTTGCTTCACTTAAAAGGTTTTTAACTGGTTGATCTGATGTTATATATAAACAATTCTCACCATTTTTTAAACCCGCTTCAATAAATTGAAAACATACAATAGTTTTACCAGTACCTGGAGTACCAGATATTAGAACAATATTCCCCTTAGGAAATCCTCCATTCATTAATTCATCCAATCCATGAATTCCACTATTAACTCTATTCATTCCAGTATAATCATTTTTAGTTTCATTGTTTTTTATAGCAGTATCTCTTGTAGAGTTTTCTGGCTCAGTTGTCTCTTTAGCATCCAATTTAAATCCCATCCCAATATTCACCATCATATATCACATCCTTCTATAATCTAATAAATTAAATATTAGAGTGCTGTAATTTAAATAGAAAAAAGCATATTTAATAATTTCCAATTATTTATAATAAAATTTGTTTTAATATTATATTTTGAATATACTTATACTCTCATTATTTAAGGATTGAATTTTAGATTTAACATAGATCTCACTATTTTCTTCATTATCTCGTTGCATAATAATCTCACCATTGTCAATATTATATGTCCCTTTGGTCATTAAGAATTTTAAATATACATCTATATCTATATCTAGACTATTATTTACAAAAGCCTCAGCAAAATCATCGTATAGATCTATTTTATAATCGATTTGATATGAAGGAATTGAATATTTTGGTTCTTTATAATTATATGAAGCAATTTCTCCATCATTAATTTCAATTAATCTATAACCCCAGTACCCATCTTCAGTACTAATTTCGCTTTCAGGGGTAGTAGTTGTAATAAAAATCACCTCGTTTTCTATATTAACTGTATCTAAATGATTATGTCCTGCAAGAACCATATCTACCCCATTTTCATATATTAAAGATAATAAATTTTCTCTATTTTCATAACCTTTACCAATTAATGAATCAGATGTTGTATCCCATAATGGATTATGATGTAGGAACATAAAATTTAGTGGGGAATCTGAAGATTCTAAATCATTCTCAACCCAATCAAGTTGTTCATTTGATATTGACCCCCCCCAATTTAAAGGAATAAAGAGAAATGTTAATCTTAAAATTTTTGACATGTCAAATGAATTTACACCAGTAAAATGATAATTTCCATAATTAAATGAATAAAATAATGGCCCAAAATATTCTTGCCAATATTCTAAACCATCCTCTAGTATTCTATTATATCCATCATGATTACCTGGAACTAGAAAAGTT
>JAJISJ010000023.1 GCA_022848765.1 Thermoplasmatota archaeon | reverse complement strand
ACTAATATTAGTCAATTAAGAATAGAAGTTACAGATTACTTACAATTGTCACTTTTTAAAAGTGCATATAAATGATAGTAAGTTTTATATAGTTAAAATAATATAAAGTATATATAATATATAGATTATAAACAAAGCCAGGTAAGACTATGAACACGAATATAAGAAAATATGGGGGCAGTTGGTATTTACGTATACCAATGGATATAATAAAAAAACATAAGATCAAGGATTCAAAAGTAATTGATGTACACGAGAATACTTGGGATGAAATACTAAAAAATGGGTAAAAATTAAAGCATATTGTTATAAAGTTAGGCACTACATAGAGGTAATATTATGAGTTTCATAAGAAAAAAAACAATAAAAGGAAATGATTATTTTTATGAGGTCGAAAGTATAAGGGAAGGCGACAAAGTAAGGCAAAAGGTAATAAAATATTTAGGCACTACAAAACCGACAGAAAAGATTATAGAAAAAGCGATAGAGAAAAAAGAAGATTCAGATACTGCAATTAAATTAAAAGAACTAGATAGTGAAATAGATGAAAATATAATAGTATTGAAGAAAGAAAAAATAGATAAAGAAATATTATTCATTGATCTTATCTCTGGCGAAACAAAAGTTAAAGTAACTGAAAAAATAACTTTCAAAACTAAATTTACTAAAAAAGAATTTGTTATGTATTGGGCTCCAGATCACATGCTTGGCAAGGTAATTGATTCAAGAGGATTAGATATTATAAAGGAATTTTAATAGGAGTTGATAAAATGGAACAATATTTTGATAAAAGTGAAATCGTATATAAAAAATATCTTGGTAGTACTAATATACGATACTGTGACACTTGCGGAAACGTAAAAGTAAGTATGATTGAGGATTGTGAGTGCGGAGGTATAAGTGAGGGGAAAGGTAAAATAGGAACATGGACAGTTGAAGGATACAGAATATAGAAATAATGTTTAAGATTATTAAGGAGTTAGGCACTACATAAATAAATATATGATTGAGTTGATTAAAATGAATATAAATGAAGCCGAAGAAGTCTGGGAAAAATTAAGAGAAATTGAAGAAAATATCACTTGTATTATATCTACATCTAAAATATCAGGTGAGGGATTAATAGTTGATTCACATCGATATAATGATGTAACAACTTTTGATGTGATTATTGATAATTTGAAACACGAAATAGTATGTTATGGAATTAATTTAATGTTTTGTAAAAGTTAGGCACTACATTATATGAATAGATAACAAAATGGTTAAAAGTTTGGTCTAATTGTTGGGTTGATTATATGAAAATTGAATGGCACGAAACGGCTGGGAAATGGAGGCTTGAGGATAACTTTTTAGTAATTGCATTCGATGAAATTAAAATGGACAATTCAAACGCAATCCAACTATTAAATAATGACAGATCAGAATTTCCATTTTATTTAGGATCAATAATGTTGGGCAATATGAAAAAAAGTGAATTTTATTGTTTATTAGATCAAATTATTGAGAGATAACGAAAATAGGTTAATTCTTAAAGAGGTTAAAATATGAATAATGATAATTGTAAAATATGTCAGAAAAAATCTGTTAAAAAATCAAGATATTGTCTTGATTGTATGCCTAGATTAGAGTTTATGTATTATGATTATAATAGTAATATAATATTCATTCTATATTTAGGATTATTAATATTATTTTTGTCTATTATGTTTACTTCTTTAAGATATATGAATGAAATAAGCATAATTGGAGCAATCTCTACAGTTATCTTCTCATTATCTTTACTGATTTCTGGATTAATTATTTACATAGTGTTGGATAAAATAAATGGATAACAAAATAATGAGGATTTGAAAAAATTTAGTTGTGTATAGGTCGTTAGTTTTCGTAATTTATTCATCGATTTCTAATAATCGCACAAAATTAAATAAAATATAGTAATAAGTGATAACAAAAAGGCTTAATTGTGATAATATGACTAAAATAAAGATATCATGGAATAGTGGATCATGGGTAGAATATAAAACAGTTAATGAAAAGTTTGCAGAAAAAATTAATACATTGATAGTTAAGGAATTATCAAAATAGACTAATTGTTAGGAGTATGTTAATATGGAAATTGATATGGATAATATAAATACGGATGAAAAAACAATTGACAAAATTAAAAAGTCATTGGATAATTCAATGGAAAATGAATATTTTGTTTCGATAGTTCTTAAGATGAAAGCGAAAAGTAGGAATCAAATATTAGAAAAGATTGATCTAATGTTATTAAATAGTGGTTATAATGAGGGATTTGAATATATAGCGTGGAGATATGATGGCGTTGAAGAGTAATAAAAAGGATTATGAAGAATGTAAAAAATATATGGGTGATAATATTTGTAATATTGCACATCCATTTATAAGTTATTGCGATGTTAATAGAGATAATTTACAGTGTCCAGAAAAATTAGAGCCTTCAAAAGATATTGACGAATCCGAAAGAACAAATCAAATAATAATAGAATACAAATTAAAAATAGGAATAAAGATGTTAGAAAAGATACGACGAGTTATAAATATGAAAACTGGCTACTATGAAGATATTAACGAATACATAATAGATTCAATAAGGCACAGTTTTAATAAGAATCTTAATAACAAAATACATTAAATGTTAAGGAAGTTAAATAATGCATTGTGAGATATGTGGAATACTATTAAAGAATACATTAGTTGATGAATATGGCAATTCAAAAGATATATATTGTGAAAAATGTTCCAAATTACCAATATTTAAAGATAATAACATGGATAACAAAATTTAATCAATTTGTTAGAAGGTAAATAAAATGAATAAATGTAAAATAAATCCAGAATATATTTTTGACCTAGATTGAAAACAATGTTTAATTTGTGATTATTATGATGAATGTATGGAAATTTACGAAAGATATTATTTAGAATTAAAATAGAATTGATAACAATATGATCTAATTGATATGTGGTAAATATGGAAAAATGGTTAATTCATTCTTCATTTTAATGTGAAAATTGTGAATGGAAAGAGGAAGATTATAAAACTGCTCAAAAAGAAGCATATAAACATCATAAAAATACAGGACCTAAGGTACATGGTGAAATGGCTTACTCTTGTATAATTGAAAAATATAAAGTTAAATGAGTTGTTAATATGGTAAATAGTAAACAAACTAAATATTGGTACAGTTTTTCAAATTGGATTATAGCTTATCTTAATATATCGTTAACATTTGTTACTTGGAATATTTTCTATTCAGATAAAGTTATTTTATTTAAGATATTAGTTATATTTATGATTTTATATATCTTATTTTATATAGATTTAAAAATATATTTTTCAAGGAAAAATTATTCTAAAAAAGATGAATTGCAGCCAACATAAAATGATAAAATTGATGATTATCTTGATAAAAAATAGGTAAAAATTGTAATAAAATAAAATTAAGTATACGTAATGTATATAAACCTCGAATAGATTAAGTATACTTAATGGGAATGACTGGGAAGAGGTGCGATAAATGCACTGAGTATATTTATCCAACGTATTTTAAAAAGAATCAGAAATTTATAACGATTTTTCATAAAGGAATTGCAAAAAAGATTAAGCGTATTTATTGGTGTCCAAACTGTATGAAATTCTATCATATTTATTAATATAAGGGTAAATATCTATTGAAAAATTTTAAGCCGAAGGCAAAAATTTTTTTGCGTTGGGTGTGGGTGGGCGTTTTTTCGTTATTTGTGCCCTTAGGCACACATCTAAGCTTATTTGTGTAGTTTTACTACACGAATAAGTATACAAAGCAATTTTACGAAGTAAAAGAAAAAAATATTTCGGTTAGGGTGCGATTAATTTTTGTACTATTTTTATGGTATAATACACAATCCAGATTAGAGTATAAAAAGAGGACTACACGTTATCCCTTAGAGTTGAATTAATAGGCTGTTATCGTAAACTTTATAAGCCAACAGTGATATATCATATATAGAGGGAGAAGAGTATTATTTTTCACATACTTTTATGTTCGACAACCTCCCTCAATTCTTTTATTTTATTTTTTTAGGGTAAATGGGTATACATTTTAGATATCAATTTTTTAATCATTACTCGAGAATAGGTATACCTGTTACGGATCTAAAACTAACATTCTAAAAAAGTTTATATACTACAATAAACTATCTTTTTTTGTCGATCATATTAGGTGTGTGTTGAAAGTCAAACTTATTAGTCCAGTAACCCATAAGTTAGAATATTATTCATTTTTTAAGTGTACAGACATATATTACACTACTATTTCAAATTGGAAATTTAAAAAAGATGGATTCAAAATTAAAGATAATAGTTTTGATTTCATTTCAAAAAAAGGTATGACTTACAGATTAGAAAATGGCGAGTATAAACCGAATTTTGAATATATGATAGAATTGATATACAATGAAAATGATGCTTATGTTGGTAGTAAAAAAGAGAAAGGGAAATTAAAATCATTACATATTACGATTAAACCAGAGTTAGAAAATTCTTATTATGGTCTCAGCAAAGATTATGGGGATCATAAACCTTACACCTTAAAAAAGGGTATTGGAACGCAAATAAAAGTTACTTCGGTATATTTTTCATTCAATGAAACCCAGAAAATATTATACCAGATATTCAAGAAATTTAATATGGATTTGTATTGGAAAAAACAGGACTTTGATAAAGGTACTTTGATCCAACACGAATTACATCAAAGGTATAATGAAAAAAAAGAAAATAATGTGGCTAAAACGTTAAACCATATTTTATTATTTTGTGGTGTTAGTGATGATCAATACACAAAATTAAATTTGAATAAAACAGAAAGTAAATACAAAATGTTTTCTATAAAAACAGATCGATGGAATGATATGGGATTCAAAGATAATGATAATAAATACAGATTTGCACTTAAGACTTATAGAACTAGAAAATTTGATACATTCAATAAATTAAATATTTTAAGACACCCCAAACTAGAAATATATTTAGATGAAGAAAATATTAAGAGAAAAGAATACCCAAAATTATCAGATATTGATCTAGTTAAAGATGTACAACACCAAATATTAGGCAATATTAGTATAATGGCTAAATTAAAAGATGAAGATTTTATTTCTGATCTATATTTTGATGCAGAAAAATATTATCACAAAGAGATTGAAGATAAAACCAAAGTATTGAAGAAACTTAAACAAGAAACCAAAATGAATATGCATATTGTTAAGAGGCTATCAAGTGGGGCTGATAGTATAAGGGATTATTTGGGCTGTCTATTAGATCATACTCAAGCCTCTTATGAATCACTAAAGCAATACACTGGATTTGAAATTGATTGGATCAAACAAATAACATACGCCCTCAAAGAAACAAAAATAATCAAAGTTCTTAGAAGTTCATTCAATCAAGTTGAATTTTATAATAATAATTTAGCTGAATATTCCAGGATGCATTTGGAATCTATAAACATGATCGAGAAAGATCACGAAGCAAACAGAATATTAAGAAAAGAAAATAGGATCAAATCAAGAAATAGAGTAAGGAAGAAAGTATTATCCAGACAATTTTTACCAAAGTTAGCCATTATAGAATTAGTTACTAAAGGATTTGTAGAAAAATCAAATGGTGGATTTTACGAGTTAATTAATTTTGTTTATCCTGATGAAAAACCAGAAAATTACCAAGATTTTGCGGTGGAATATGGATAATTAATAATTGAGGTTTTTATGATAGTTGTAATAGCTAAATGGATATTGAATTTAAATAATACTTTTCCTAATCAAATTAAATTAATTACTGAATGTCCTGGATGTGATAAGGAATTAAATATAATTCAAACAATCTGTAAATTAATACCTAAATGTTTGAGTTACATAAAACCACATTCAAAAGAATATACAAATGTAAATTTAATAGAACATTGCCCAAACTGTGATTATGAATTTATAGTTAATAGGCTTAAATTAGATGGATGTAGTTAAAATGAGATCAAAAATAATTGAAAGAAAGGATATGCATAATAATAAATTCTATGATCTTTACGAGGATGGGAAATATATAAAAAGTGAGGTAAGAAAGGAATTATTATTAAAAAATTAAATGGAGGAATAAAATTGAAAACACAAAGAATAAGAGAAAAAATAAAAAAATATCTGGAATCGGGCTCAAAAAGCACTATTGAGATATTAGATATGATAAACAATAGCAGTCGACATGGTACAACATGCCAACAATTGGGGAATGTCCTATCTAAAGACAGGGATATCGTAAAGATAGGACACGTTAAACGAGGAGGAATAGTATCAGGGACTTATAATATTTGCGAATGGGCTTTAAAAGATAGTTCATTCGTGTTTAACGATATGAGGATCGGATAAATATAATATTGCATTGACATAGCCATGTGGGGTTTTAAACCCCACACCATTCCAAAGTTGTTGATTACATCAGAAAATAAATAAAATATTGGTAGTGAATAATGATAAAAGTATGTGTGGGGATTAAGGGGGGCGAAACCCCTTTAATAACCCAAAATAAACAATGTATTTTTTAATATTAATAATTTTGGTGATATTATGAATAAATGTGATTTCTGTAATGATGAAGAAGGATTTAAAAAAATAAAGATAAATGGAATAGTAATCATCATCGGAATTAATTGTTTAAGATGGCGAAGAGCAATAAAAAAAGATAAAATATAGGTGGATTATGAAAATTACAATATCAAAATTCTGTCCTATTTGTAAAAGTGGTGATCTGATATTTGATTATTACAATTCTCAAATAAGATGTTTATCTTGTAAAGCTACATGGATTAAAGATAAAATAATCGAAGACAAAAAAGGTATACCTAAGGGAGCTCGTGTATTATGAAATTGAGTTATTCAGAATATGTAAATAGATGTAATAGGGATAATTGCCCAGCAATTATAGGGGGAATAAAGATATTTGATTGTATTGGGTGTTACGAGGAATATATAAACGAAAAAAAGGAAACCGATCCATATATTCTTAATTTAGTCAGTCAATATTTTAAAAAAAATATTTGAGGTATAATTATGTTATTCAAAGATTATCATATTGAAATGATAATTTCAGGAAGTAAAATAGAAACACGCAGAATATGGACAAAACCCCATGTGAAAATAGGTGGTATTTATCCAATACAAACAAAGATGTTTCAGAAAAAGAATGAATGTAAACTAATAAAAGTAAATTATATATTCAAACAAAAATTAAAAGATGTTACTAATGATCAAGCAGATAAAGAGGGATATTCTAATTTAAATGAATTTAAAAAAGCATTTAAAAATATTACTAATTCCTGGAATGGTGATCAAGAAGTTTATGCAATTGGATTTGAATATTTCAAAAGTGATAATGATAAAAGATCATTAAAAATTCATAGAAAATATAAAATGAATTACAAAAAGATGAAAAACGAAATCGAGTTAAAACAATGTCCAAGAGTATTATATAGTAATGATATGAAGTTAAAAAAACCTAATATTAGATGTCCATTTAGGATAAAGCATAAAAAAATATGTAAAATACATCCCTCATTAATAAAATATTGTAATATCAACAAAATTGAATATGATTTTTTTACGGTATTTAAATGTATAATATGATTGAGGATTTATTATGAATATACTATTAATAGATCATGATTCATTGATCCCAAATTTGGCACTAATGAAAATATCCAGTTATCATAAATCAAAAGGTGATAATGTATTTTTAAATTCTTATAGCAATCCAGATAAAGTATATATTTCATGCATATTTAAGAAAAATAAAGAACAATTAAATGGAATAAAATTATTTTTTGATTGCGAAGTAATAATGGGTGGTGTCGGAGTAAATAATATTCATTTACCAGAAAAAATTGAAAATAGAAAACCAGATTATAAACTTTATGATCTTGATTACTCTATGGGTTACACATCAAAGGGATGTATTAGAAAATGTAGTTTTTGTATTGTGCCACAATATGAAGGTAAAATAAAAAACCACCATACTATAGACCATATAATGAATGAATATCATAATAAATTAATTTTATTAGATAATAATATTTTAGCATCACCAAATTGGAAAGAAAATTTAAAAATAATTAAGGATAGAGATATAATAGTTAATTTTTGTCAAGGATTAGATATAAGATTAATAAATAATATGAATACGAAATATTTATCAGATCTGAAAATTCGTAATAGAAAATTCAATGGAAATCAAATACATTTTGCATTTGATTCATTAGATTATAAAAATAAAGTAATTAATGGAATTAATATAATGTCGGATCATGGTATAAAACCATATAGATTAATGTTTTATATTTTAGTAAATTATGATACATCACTATATGAGGATTTATACAGATTCGGATTAATAAAAAAATTGGGTTCAGACGGATTTATTATGAAATATTCAGATTCTAATAATATTATAAACAAATTTGCTAGGTATGTTAATATGAGAGTTCATAAAAGTGTTAAATTTGAGAATTATAAATATTTAACTCTAATAGAATCAATGAAAATTAAAAATATAATGGAAAAATTACCAAAGGAGTATAGATTTTAAATAAATATTAAAATACATTCACGGTGAAAAAATATATATAGTATAACTAACATAAACAATTCACGGTGAAATATAATTATGGGGGCGAAACTATGAACTTTGAATATATAAAACAATGGAATCAATATGTAATTGTGGCTGAATCTATAACTATCTATATAGATAGTATTAGACAAAAAGAAAGTTCTTTAAATCAATTGATTTGTGATAAAGGAAATGAGGAAGTTATATGTTTAATTGATTTACAAGAAATGAAATTCAACGAATATATAGAATTGTTAGAGGAATTATTTTAATAAATTCACGGTGATATTTATGAAGTTAGAAGAAAGAATAATTGGATTTCTAAAGCAACATAAAGAATATATGACACATCAAGAAATAAGCACTTATCTTGAAGTTAAACGGCCAACAATAAGTAAAGCATTAAAAAGACTTAAAGACAAAGGTATTATTGATATGCAGAGCGAAAGAATTGGAAGGTCAACAGTAAAAAAAGTATTTTTAAGAGATAACAATCACGGTGAATTATTAAATAATAATATTCACGGTGAAAACAATAAAATTGAAGAAAAAGAAATATTGAATATTTATGATGAATTTAAAAATAATATTGAATTAAAGAAAAATCAACCTATCAGAAAAATTCCAAGTGCTAAAGAGTATTCAGGATTAGACTTTTATCAATTAGATATGGAGCAATTAAGGACTATGTTAAGACTTTTAAAGGGTAGGGTGGATAAATGTAAGGGTGGGGAGGCATCAAGCATTAAAACGCTAATACCTGCAATTATTGAAGGATTAGAATTTAATCTAATGTATTATAATAAAGGAAAGGTTAAAAATGACTAAAAAAAATTATGAATTAGATTTTGAAGAAATCCATATAAAATTATTGATTGATTTAATTCCTTTCTTTGGAAATACTATTAACGAAGTAATAAGGAATATATCATTAAGATGGATTGAAAATAATATTTTCAAGTCAAGCTATTCAGAAATGAAAAAAGAAATAGATAGAATAACTAGATAACAAAATTGGTAATTACTATGACTATTATTAAAAAATCAAAACATTACGGATTAATGTATTGTGATAAACCTAAATGTAAAAATAAAGATATAATAATAAGAGAAAATGATAAATGGATTTATCCTGAGGACTGGTTAGAATTATATCTTTATGGATTATTAAAAAATTTATGCCCAAATTGTTGTGACTTGATGGTATTTGAATTAAATGGAAAGAAAAAATCGAACAATAAAAATTAATTGGTGGTAAAATGCAAACATTTTTTAAAGGAAAAGTAAGAAGAAGATTATTAGTAAATTCAGAGGGTGAATATATAGATACATTAGAAATGAATTATAGAGAGATAGTATCCTATTGCAAAAAAAATAATTATTATTGGGAAAATGTAAGAAAACAATGTTAATAAACACTACTAATATGAATTATTTAAAAATCAGGCTAATTGTAAGGTGTATAATAATGAGAGAAAAACAATTCTGGGTAACATTATCTTATAAAGATGAATCTATGGTAATCCCAATAGAGGATAAATTCAAAATTGGTGAGCGAAGATATCAGGAATTAAAACACCAATTCAATAAATTCAAATCTTATATAAAAATGGATTAATAGAAATAATCATTAGTAAAAAAGATAACTGGATTGATGTATTTCACTTGTTTTAGTGGGGTAAAACGAAAAATAAGCGAAGACAAAAAAGGTATACCTAAAGGAGCTCGTGTATTATGAAATCATTTATTAGATATTATGGTGGTAAAAATTTAATTAGCGATAAAATAATTTCTATGATTCCTAAGCATAAAACCTATATTGAGTTATTTTGTGGTGCTGGTTGGATATTATTCAAAAAACCAAAGTCCAATATTGAAGTAATAAACGATAAAGATCAGGAATTAATTAATTTGTATTTTGTTATAAAAAACCAATTGAATGAATTTATGGATCAATTAAATTTAATTCCAATTTCTGAGGATTTATTTAATATTTTTAGATATCAAAAAGGTATACCTTTTGAGGATCTCCGCAAAGTTTTACTAAATCAAAGAGGTATACCAAAGATGGCCACGATTACATATTATAATATTATGAATAGTTTTAATGGTAATATAAGTAATAAATTACATTTTAATATTGATAAGAATAGGGTTTCAAGTTTTGTGAGATTTTATAAAACTGATTGGTTAGAAGTAAGAGAAAGATTAAAAGAGGTAACTATATTAAATAGAGATTTCAGAAATATATTAGAATTATATGATAGTGAGAATAGTTTTTTTTATATTGATCCTCCTTATTTAAAATCTAATGAAGATTATTATAAAAATACATTTGTTGAAAAAGATCATAAAGAATTATTAGAAATATTAAATAATCTTCAAGGTAAATTTATTTTAAGTTATGATAATGATAATAGAATAAGATCAATGTATAAGGATTTTAATATAATTGAATTAAAGGAATTTGAAAAAGATTTACTAATTACAAATTATGATATTCCAGATAAAAGTTATTATTCTACATCTCTAAAAGGTATACCTAAAGGATCCATGGAATATAAATCTAATTGGAATAATTCAAATTGTCCATATTGTGATAGTAGAAATATAAAAAAGTTATATGAAAGATTTTATCTTAAAAAGGGTGGTAGAACTTTCAAACAATGCGGTTTTAAGTGTAGGGATTGCAATAAATTGTTTAATGATCAATAAGGTATACCTTTCCTGCAGTATAGGTATACCTAAAGGACCGCGAGTAAAAGATAAATTTTATATTATTTAATAGACTACTTTATATTAATGATGAATTTCGAGAATAAAGCAAATATTTATACAAATACGGTTATTTTTAAAAAATGTCCTATGTGTAACAATAGATTGATATATTTTTATACTATTAAGAAATTATATTGTAGTATTCATGGGGTTATAGAATGAATTTAAAACCAATAGATTCCTGGACATTTACACATTTTATTTTTGGAATATTCCTGGCGATATTTATTATAAATAAAGGATTCAATGTATTATTATCAATATTTTTATTAATATTTTTTGAATTAATGGAACATTTAATAATAGGTGATCTAATTTTTAACTGGAAAAAAAGAGAAAAACGAGAATTACCAATAAATGCTATTTATGACATAATATTTGGTATTTGTGGGGTTTTTATTGGTTTTATATTGGTTTAACAAATACTAAACCAGTAAAAAGTTATAATGGTCTATTAATGTAAAAAGATTTATATATAATGTTTTATATTTATAATTCTTGTGTCCCCTCTACCTTTTGATTCTAAAAAAAAGATTAGGGTTACGGTTAAGCCTAAAACTGAATTTGCAGAGGGCGACGTAATGAGAACGAAAGGAACGAGAGAATTTAAAGGTAGTTTTAGAACTAAAGATTTAGGTCGAAAGGGCGGATTGACCGCAATAATTGGAAAAACTAAAAGTGAGGTACATCTTGAAAGCCCCGCAGGTGCAGAAACAAGTATACAGGCTTACAATTTAGATCAGAAAAATGTAAAAATCCAAAATAAAAAATTAGTGGGAAAAGATCAAAGAGGAAAAAAAGAGATCACACAAATTAAAAGAGCACAAGGGGAATTAAAATATATTGCTGAGGAACAATTCATAGTAAAAAAGAATAAGCCACTATTTGATAAAGTGGACTACTTTAAAAGCAATATTGGGGGAATGAAAAGAGGAAATAGATTAAATAAGGAATCACTAGAAATAGTAAGAAAATTAAAAATTCCTGAAGGAATTATTAGGAAAATGAACTCAGGAAGGGAATTAAGCGAATTTGAAAAGGATGTATTACACCTAAAAGGAATTGAGTATGTTAGGAGTAATAAAAGAAAGTCTTTTGTTAGAGAATATAGAGGCGGAACTGAGGAAAGACTAAAAAGTTTAAGAAAAATAAATATTAAATAAAAAAAAATAAGAGGAATTATTATGGCAAAAAAAGAGGTTGAAGTAGTTACTGAGTTTAAAGAACCATATGAGGGTAGTTTAAGCACATTCGCAGTAACTATTATGATTGTATCATTTGGGATGTTTTTACCTTTGATTACAGCTAATGGAGTTGAGAACTCAAGAACAGGAAGGGGAAGATTTAGCCCACAGGAAGAAATATTTTGGGATATAGAAAGTAATAGTGATTTTAGACCAATAAAACTAGAACATATATCTGACACGGCTACATTAGGTGGAAGATTTCCTTGGGGGAGTCCATTAGCAACTTATGGTAGTGTATTTGACCAGGAAGATATACCTTCAGGAATGTTTTGGAATTATAAAAGTTCTAATGATCATTTTGAATCATTTCAAAACTCATATTATCCATTAACAATAAATGTTATTGATTTGGAATTAGAATCTAGCGAGAAAGTAGTAAACGAATACGCTACAGCAAGTTTAACTGATTTTACAACAATAGATGAGTATCCAAATGAACATTATTTAGGCACTCCCGACTCTAAGCATAGGGTGGAACATTTATTTGTATATTTAGATATAGATGTTGATCAATGGGTAGAAAATGACGCATCAAAGTTTAGTTTTTATCTAAATGCTCAATTTACTGATGAGGAATTAGATTTCATAAAATATATAATAAAAGTAGTTTCAATTGACACTGGAAGAACTTATGAATTAGCTAGGGGTATTTATGATATTGGAGACTTAGAAAATATTACTATTGAAATTGAGGATTTAATAGAATTACTAAATCTAAAAGACGATAAAAATTTAGTATTAGAAATAGCATTCCAGATAGTTGACGGGGAAGGAGACACAGACGAGACACAGGAATTTTTAACTTATTCAACTGTAATATTTGATTGCCAAGTAAGTGGAATAGTATCAAGGACTCCATCTTTAACTATAATAAGTGTATGGTTTATTATCGAATCAATAATCAATATTTTCATTGGTTTGGTTATGTTACCTATGATTTCAATCGGTGGTATCGCAAAAATGTTTAAAAACCCTTTTGCGAAATAATAGGTAATGTAGAAAAGAAATTGAGGAAGAAATAATTAAAAAAAAAGAGGTATTAATATGATTGGAACAACAATATTAATGTTTTTTATATTCATCTTAATAGTGATGAGTGTAATTGTGATCACTGAAGGCTTTAAGATCACAGTCGCAACGGTGATTGGATTTTTTGGATTAGCTTGGGCATATGTACTAGTAATATGGAGTAGTTTTATAACCTTTGTAATAACGCCAGCGTTACAGGTATTATTTGGGGAAAGGGCACTTGATTTATATGGAATAGCTAGTTTAATGCTCTTTTTGTCGTGGGTGTTTATTATAGCGGTTGCTATATTGAATATATTACTAACTGCATCAAGAGGACAACCAAGAATATTCCAAAATATAACAGAAAGTAAAGAAGATAATATATAAACAAATTATCTTTTTTATTTATTTATTTACTATTTAAAATATTAAAATATGGATGTGTAATAATGGGTAATTTATTTACAGGGATATTTAATTCATTTAAATTCTTTTTTGAAAATCCACTTTGGGCAATTGCATTAGTTATAGGAATATTATTAATGCCATTAGAAGTATTAGATATAGTATTATATATAATTGTAAATATATTAGTATTAATAATTAATTTATTTATATTTGTACTATTTACTTTATTTAATATATTGGTAACTGCGGTTAATATACTTGTAACAGTTATATGGTCATTTCTAGCTAATTTTGGGATGGGTGGAACAGCTCCTGTAATGCCTTTATTGGTGTTTACCCCTCAACCTTATGTTACGGTTAATTTATTTTCTCCAGATACAAATATATTGATTATTATATTAGGGGTATTAGGGGAATCATTACCATTTTGGTAAAAAGAGGTTATATTATGCCAATAATTTCAGATATTGCAAGTTCGGCAAATTTCTTTTTAAATCTTATAAGAATGATGATTGAAAAACCAATCATATTTATATTATTTATAATAATGATATTATTATTTCCTCTTAATGTAATAGATTATTTATTAACAATTTTTTTTAATTATGGCAGATAAGCGTAAAAATAACGGAGGGCATAAGAACTCAGGAAGGAAACCAAAAGCTACTGAGATAGAACTAATAGAGCGATTAAGCCCTATGGAAGATGAAGCCTTAGC
>JAJISJ010000022.1 GCA_022848765.1 Thermoplasmatota archaeon | reverse complement strand
CAGACATATATAATTATGAAAAGAAACAAGAAAAACAAACAATGATTAATACAAATATTGGAAAAAGAAAAAAGGAACAATATATAGAAAATCTAAGAGAAGGAGATGTGATAAACGACATATTTGCAGTAAATATAAAAAACCCTCCGAGAGGATATAGAAAAGGTACAATGTTTGGCTTTGTAGCCTCAGACAAAACAGGTAAACTTAATGTAAAATATTGGGGAGGAGAAAATAAAGAGCGTATTAAAAGATTATATGATAGTTTCAAGATTGGAGATGTTGTTCAAATAAGACTTGGAAATGTGGAAATATACCAGGATAAACCCCAAATATCAATTAATGAAACCTCAGGGGGCATTAGAAGATGCAATCCTAAAGAATATGATAAAAGTGATTTTGTTCCAACACTAAGTGAAGAACGAATAAAAAATCTACTAATAGAAATTAAGGACCATATCAATGACATCAAAAATATTCAATTAAAAAACCTTCTAAATTTGTTTTTTGATGATCCTAAATTTGTTGAAGATTATTCTCACTCACCATCCGCTATGACCCACCATCACAACTATATAGGTGGAAATATGGAGCATGCAATGGGCGTAATAAGACTATGTAAAACAATGTCCAAAATGTATAAAGGAATCAATAAGGATTTATTAATTACAGGAGCAATCCTTCATGATGTTGGCAAATTAAAAGAATATCAAATCACAGCATCAATCGACAAAACAGGGGAAGGAAATTTCATTGGGCATATAGTAATTGGAGATAGATGGATTAGAGAAAAAATATCTGAATTAAGGGACAATAAAATAGATTTTAATAATAACCTTGAAAATTATTTATGCCATATGATTCTTAGCCATCATGGAAAATATGAGTATGGATCACCGAAAATGCCAAAAATAATTGAAGCATGCGTTCTATCCCAAGCGGATCTTATGGATTCCCAAATTAAAAATTATATTCAACATTTTGAGGAAAATAGAAAAAATACTGATGAAGAATGGGTATTTGTATGGGATTCAGATTATGGTGGTAAAAGACCAATGTATATTGGAGAGATATGATATAGGTTGATTATAATGAAAAAAGATATTATTAACATTCTTTGCTGCCCAACATGCAAAGGAGATTTAGAATTAAAAATTAAGAAAGATATCAAAGACGATGTAATTGAAGGAATTTTTACATGTAAAAAATGCAAATGTAAATATGATATTGAAGATGGAATACCAAATCTTCTTCCAAAATAATCAAAAATTTTTATTCATAAAAAGTTCAATATCATTAATCAAATCATTTGTCTCATGTAAATCTTTAATATATTTTTTAAATCTATTTGCTCTTTTATCCATAATAACTGCAATTCCTTTATCCTTTTCATCTCTAATTAATCTACCAATTGACTGTAATAATTTTCTAGCAGTTGGCGCCTCAACAGTGTATTCCCAACCTTTGCCAAATTTCAATTCATAATATCTCTGAAGACCTCTTTGTTTAGCAGTAGGTTTTGGATAAGGAATTCCAACAATTAAAGCAATTTCTAATTGTTCTGCAGGAAAATTCATTCCTTCACTTATCCTACCACCCATAACTGAAAATAATGTCGCACATTTACCTTCTTCTAAACCTGATGATTTAAATTCATTTACTATTTCCATTAATGCAGATTGTGACATTTTTTGTTCTTCAAAATAAAAATTTCTGTTCAAATTTTCAAAATTAAAATCTCTTTTAAACTTTGATAGATAGTTGAAACTTGGGAAAAAAACCATAGTGTTTTTAGGGAAAATGGTGCATATTTTCGAAATATAAATTTTCATTCTCTCAATTATTTCTTTATCTTTCAAAATCTCCTCATATTTTGTCGTTACATCACTAACATATAATATTTTTCTATTTTCATTTGAATATGGTGAAGGATATGAAACCAATTCTGAATCGATAGAAAGACCCATTGAATCACGATATTCTTCTAAGGGTTCAAGAGTTCCTGACATATGGATGGAGGAATAAAATTTTTTAATTACATAATTCACAATTGAAGGATCTAGACAATATGCTTCAATTCTAGGGTTTTTCCCCTCTGATGAATCAACAATTAATTTAACATATTTATTATCCTCTAAGTTATTCCAAAATTCAAGGAAAACTCCTAATTTATGAATATATGACCTGGGTAATTTACCTTTCTTCTGTTTATATTCCTGAATTTTTTCCCCATAAGCTATCAAATCACTGATTATATCATAAAATTTTTTACTTGTCGTTTTTAATCTTGATATAATTTCTGTTTCAAACTCATTTGTTGGAATGAAAGCGTCTTCTTTATCCAGATTATTTCGTATAATACCATTTTCAAATATATTATTTACATATGTATCTCTTAAATCTCTAACAATATCAATTAAAATTTTACAAAAATCAGATACGGTCAAATCATCTTTAATTAATGTTGGATTACCATATTTATCAGATTCAATTACACAATTTTGTAACATCCACACACTCAATTGTATAGAAAATAAATCTCTAACATAATCAGGTAGATTATGAGCTTCATCAACAATTAATATAACATCTTTTTCATCAACTGATAGCCAATCAAAAAGCATATTTCTAATCATATTTTCGAAAACATAAACATACGGAACCACTACTATTGATGCATCTTTGACAAGTAATTTATTTAATTCATATGGACAAATTTGATATTTTTCACAATATTCAATTGTTTCTTCAGCGGTAGGAAGCTCATTTTTTATCCAATCTAATGTTTTATCCACCTTAATTTTATCTTCAATAAATCTTCTAAAATAAATACATCCATCCTGTTTATTATTTGATCTAACTTTCTTTTTTTCATTTGAACATAGTTTTGATAATTCATCAGATGTCCCTTTTACATAATCGGGATTATTTCTGGCAAGAATGCACATGTTTGCTCTACCTTGTATTCCCAAACCAAAAATTTTATCCCGATTTTTTTCTATCTTCTTTCGAATTTGCCTTAATTCAACTATAACTTGTCTTTGCTGGGCATTTGTTCTTGTAGTGTAAATAATTTTTTTATTGTTTTTTAATGCAAATGATAAAGTTGAAGCTAGAGTACAAATTGTTTTTCCAGAACCAGTACCTGATTCAAAAATAAAATCTTCTTCAAAATTTAGAATTTTATTTATTGTATCCATTATTGCTCTTTGGTTCTTTCTAGTTCTATAAGGAAATAAATCCATAACAAAGCCATGAATATACTATTGATTCATAGAGTTGTTGGGGAGAGCGTTAAAAGTATAAAAAAAAATTGTGGATAAAATTTTATGGTTGTTTATATTATTTAACCTGTATGATTAAAAATCCATACGATGAAATTAAAAAAAAAGTTTCAAAAAAAATTCCAATTGGATTGATTAATAAAATACCAAAAAAATGGGAAAAAATTGGAAATATTTTAATTATTAAATTGCCAAATGAGTTTGATGATTGTAAAAAAGAGATTTCAGAAATTTATGCAAAAATTCTCAAATGTAAGAGTGTTCTAAACGATATTGGGGGAATAGATGGAGTTTATAGAGTTCCAAAAGTTGAATTAATTTTTGGATCAAAAAATACAGAAACTATCCATATTGAAAACGGTATAAAATATAAACTTGACCCAAAAAAAATAATGTTTTCTTCTGGAAACATGAATGAAAGATTAAGAATGTCTAATATTTCCAACCCAAATGAAGTTATTGTAGATCTATTCGCAGGAATTGGTTATTTCTCATTACCAATCGCAATTTATTGTAAACCAAAAAAAATTTTTGCATGTGAAATAAATCCTTTTTCATACAATTATTTATGCAAAAATATTGTCATAAATCATGTAACATCAATTATAGAACCAATTAAAGGGAATAATAAAAAAACATCTCCAACAAATATTGCTGACAGAGTATTATTGGGTTATTTTGGAGATACTAAAGAATATCTTCCTACAGCGTTCAAATGCTTAAAAAATAAATTTGGAGTTATTCATTATCATGATATTTTTCCAGATAAAATAGTACCAGATAAACCTCTAAAAATTGTAAGTGATATTGCAAAAAAATTTAATATGAAAACGAAGTACCTCAAACATAATCATGTTAAATCATATGCGCCAGGAATTGGTCATTATGTCTTTGATATTCAAATAGGTGAAAAATGAATCAAGAATTTCGACTTATAATTTATCATGCAAATGAAGATGACCCAAAGAAATGCAGTGCAAGGAAAATGCATAAATTCAACTTCGCATATTTAACAAAAAATATTAAAAAAATTCCAAAAAATACATTACTTTTAAACCCGTTTGCTGAAAAAAGTTTATCAAAAGAAGATATTTCAATTGCTAAAAAAAATGGAATAGTTGCAATAGATTGCTCTTGGAAAAATGCTGAAAATAGTTTTGAATATTTAGATAAAAAAAATTATTCAAGAGCACTCCCATATCTTATCGCGGTTAATCCTATTAATTATGGAAAAATACTAAAACTAACTACTATAGAAGCTTTTGCTGCAGCATTATATATTTTAGATGATATTGATCAGGCAAAAAATTTATTGAATATTTACAAATGGGGTCCTCAATTCATAAAATTAAATAAAGAACCTTTAGAAGACTACAGATGTGCAAAAAATAGTAAAGAAGTTATTGAATATATGAAGCAATATTTCTAAAAATATTAAAATAAGGATTTAAGTAATACAATATATATTCTGAAGTTTACATCATTATAAGTTATAATTGGAGTATATTATTATGAAAAATAATCTTGAAACATTTTTTAAACCTAGAAGTATAGCTGTTGTAGGTGCTTCAAAGGATTCAACGAAAATTGGAAATGCTACTTTAAAAAATATATTAATTTCTGATTATGAATGCAAATTATATCCTGTTAACTTAAATGAAAAAGAAATACTAGGATTAAAATGCTATAACAAAATCTCAGATATTCCTGAAAAAATTGATTTAGTATTAATATCAATACCAGCAAAATTTGTTCCAAAAATAGTAGAAGAATGTGTACAAAAAAAAGTTGAAAATGTAATAATTATATCATCTGGTTTTAGTGAAATTGGAAATAGTGAACTTGAGACTGAAATTAAAAGAATTATTGAAAAATCAAAAATTAGAGTACTTGGACCTAATACAATGGGATATAAAAACGCCTCTGAGAATCTTGATGCATCATTTGTTTTTGGAGTTCCAAGAAAAGGAAATCTAGCTTTAATTAGTCAAAGTGGTGCTTTAGGAATTGGAATGATATATCTGGCAAATAATGAGTTTGTTGGAGTATCAAAAATAATTGGAGTTGGTAATAAACTCGATATAGACGATGATGACTTAATTGATTATTTCAGTCAAGATCCTGAAACAAAAGTAATTGGTTTATATATAGAAGGAGTAAAGGACGGAGTTGCATTTATGAATAGTATAAAAAATTGCAATAAACCCGTTTTAGTAGTTAAAGCTGGGAAAAGTAGCGCAGGAGCTAGAGCTGCTGCATCACACACAGGCTCAATGGCAGGAAGTGATAAGATATATAGTGCAGCAATAAAACAAGCTGGAGGAATAAGATGTAGAGATATTGTAGAACTCTTTGATATGGCTCGTGCTCTTGCAGGTCAACCAGCAGCGAAAGGTAATCGAATTGGAATAATAACTAATGGTGGGGGATTAGGAATATTACTGACAGATGCTTGTGAAGCAAATGGATTAACAATACCAAAATTATCATCTAAAACCTATAAAAAAATCGATAAAATATTACCTGCTCTAGTAAAACCAAATAACCCTGTTGATTTAGTCGCTGATGCAGGATTTTATAGATACGAAGTATGCACAAAAGCATTACTTGAAGATCCAAACATTGATGGAATTATTGTTGCATCAGTTCACGGAGGATATGCACGCCCCAGAGAATTTACAGGTGCAATCCTAAAAATGATACGAGAAAGAAAATTACATGAAGAATATAAAAAACCAATTCTAGGCACATGGGTTGGTGGAAAAGAATTCGAAGATCTAGTATTTGATTTAAAGACAGCTGGAGTACCCATATATCCCTCTTCATGGCGAACTGCAAGAGCAATGCTAGGATTATATATAGAGGGAAAAAGAATTAAAAGAGAAAATAAACAAAATAAATAATAATATTAATTATTAATCCAACCATTCAACGCCCAAGATTTTCTCCCAATCAGGTGGTTTTCCTTCCCACTTTTCTGCAGTTTCTTTTGGAACACACTTTTTACATACACCTATTATTTTAAAATGACAGGATAGACAAACTGATTTACCACATTTCAAACAAACAGTTTTTGCAGGTTTTTCACCACAAATAGTACAAGGCCCTGAAGGTTTCTTATCAATTTCTTCTTTAAAATTTTTAGATGTTTTAATCTCTTTTTTTGTTTCTTTTATCCATTTATACAATTCTTTATTCATTGATGAATTTTCAATATTATTCATATCCAACCTTCATTACATAATTAAAATTATGTTTACTTTAAATACTTTATTTCATCAAATACTTTTTTTAGATTTCCTATGCACATAATTTGCAAAAAGATGAATAAAAGGTGTAAAAATTAATAAAATAATTATATGATATAAGGAGAAACTAGCTAAAAACCAATTCTCCTTCGTTAAATTAAGAAACTGTAAAAAACCACTCATAATAAAACTAAAAAACAAAACACCTAAAATAAAATCCAGTTGATCAAAGGGAATCCAATTTTCACCCCTCTTTTTACCGATTCGTCTTTTGAAAAAACTTTCAATGATATCACCCATCAAAGCTCCAAAACAAAGAGAAAATAATATTGGAATCATTAAAGGAAATCCTGTAAAATCATTTATTTTTATTGGAAAATCTATATTAAATGCAAATTTGGAAATAATTGAAAAACCAAAACCAGATGTCATGCCAATGAAAGTACCAATAAAAAGGCCTCTCCAAGTTTTACCATTACCCAATATTCTAGTACCATCACTCCATTTCTTACCAAAATCAATTGGCAAACCTCCCCCTAAAAGTAATGCACTAGCATTTGCAATATATGCAGGAAGAATAAGCCAAAATGCTTGAATTACAAGCTCATAATACATTAAAAATCATGTATAATAATTTCCATTAAAACAATATTCGAAAAAATCAAAAAAAAATAACATTTAAATTTTTCTTACTAGTTTCAAACCTTTATAACAGAAGTTATTGGATCTTTTTACAAGACTTTTAAGAGCAAGATTAGATAATCCAAAATTCTCTGCAACCATATTACCAAATTTTCCATCTTCTCCTAAAAAATCAAATATTTCTTTTTCTAATCTAGCAAATTCATCTTCATTTAAAGAAGCTATTGTAAAAATTTCACTTATTTCATTTACAGGACATGAAATATTAATGTTAAATGCGGAATAATACGATCTATATTTTTTTTGAGGTTTTCCATCTATCCCCTCATCTTGAGTGGTCCATTTTGTTTCAACAAGTTTCATTTTATCAAAATACTCTAACGCCTTTGAACCATCTTTACCAAATTTTTCTTCTATTTCACTTAGGGGTTTCCAATCAGCTTGAATTTCTTTAAAAACCTCTTTTTTTGTTTTATCATCAAAAGCTCTAATTATTGGAACTAAATCAGTAGAATCATTAACTACTTTTGTTCTAATCATTTTACATACTCTTTATGATACTAAAACACGATTTTTGATATTTAAATTTTTGCATCAAATAAAAAAGTAAAATAAAAAAAAATAATAAGTGGACTTGTCGGGATTTGAACCCGAGGCCTCCTCCATGCCAAGGAGGCGATCTTCCGAGCTGATCTACAAGCCCATTATATTAGTTGAGAGGATGTGAATCAAATATTAACAAATAAAAGTTACGCTCTTAATAATTATCATAATTAAACGAAAATTAAATGAAAAATTGTATATGTTTTAACAAAATATTCTTAATTTATCTGGACGAGGTAATGGGAAATTAAATAAATATTAATAAGGTGTTTATTTTTTTCAATACTAATATGAAAAAAAAGGAATTGGAAATTATTTTACAAAAAGTACCTTCATTTATTAATCCATCTCCAAATCTCGAACAGTATTTAACACCAGCAAATATCGCAGCTGATATAATTTTTCTTGCTCATCAATTTGAAGATATTAGAAATAAAAATGTTATAGATTTAGGATGTGGAACAGGAATTTTTTCATTTGGCGCATATATTACTGGTGCAAATAAAGTAATAGGTATTGATATCGATAAATATTGTATAGAAATTGCAAAAAAATATGCTAAAAAAACTGATTATAAAATTTCTTTTTTAGTTAGTAATGTAATTGATTTTGAGGAAAAATGTGATACTATATTGATGAATCCTCCTTTTGGAGCACAAAAAAGTAACCTAAATATCGATAGAATATTTATTGATAAAGGATTTAAAATTGCATCTGTTTTATATTCTTTACATCTCACAAAAACAATATCCTTTATTGAAAAATTAATAGAAAAAAAGGGAGGAAATATTACTTTTTCAAAAAAATATACTTTTCCAATTAGATGGATTTTTGATTTTCATAAAAAAAAAGTAGTAAATTATGATATTACTTTATTAAGAATAAAAACCGATAAGAATTAATATTTCTCTTTTTAACACTAGTATATAAGCTTGACTTCTTTATATTGATTCAACTCTGATTTTTTATTTAATCATATATTTTTAAAAAATAGAGGATAGAGGAGTAAATTCAAATCCCCCTATATGCCGCGCTGTACCTATGAAAAAGGTATAGCTTTGCATTGATGATGTTTGCCCGATGTTTAGATATATTCCTCTGAATCTTAACATAAATCCAAATTGTGGACCCATATATGTTTTAATTTTAAATGGGTTTATTGATAATACTCCTGTAGCACTAGGTAATGGTAATAGATTTTGTGAATCAGAGTATAACCATGTGGTAAATGGTTTTACTATTGCTGTTTTACTATCTTTAAATGGGTTTAATTTTGGCCCCATTCCCTGACTAATTACTAATTTACGTTTTCCAATAATATCAGAATTTAATAAATTTGAGAAAATTCTTGATAATATTGGATATTCATTTACATCTAAATATGATTTTAAAAAATTTATAGTTTCTTCATTATTATCTTTCAATTGTAATTCTTCAAATATAATTGATAATTTATTTTGAATATTAGATAATTCATTTTCTGATAATGAAATTTGTTCCAAATAAGTAGATCCTTGTAAATCAATTACAGCATATTCAAGGATTATATTCTCATTTTTATTTTCAATTATTGATTCATTTGCCATTACTGGCATTACATAAATTATCGAAAAAAGTGCAATTATTATTATAGTTAAACTTTTCCGAAATAAAGTATTTTTCATTTTTTTTGCTCCTTATTTTTTCTTTTTTATATTATAATATTCCACCCTTATTTAAATTTTCTCTTATTTTTTATAAAAATATTATTAATAAAATTTCTATATAATATTTGAAATATTTTAAATATATCACTTAGGAAAATATACATAATTAATAAATTTTTATCGAAATAATAATTGCATATTTAAATGATATTAAGAATATTAATCAAGTCAAATCTCTTTTAAAGCTTATCCGAAAGTATAATAATATATTACTTTATCTGCTTTCGACTTAAAGTTAAATTGAAAAAAGGATAGTGATTAATTTGGTGCGTAGAAAAACAAAGAAATTCAGAGGTTCTATGACTCATGGCAGAGGTAAAAAAGCCGGAAGAGGAGCAGGTTTAAGAGGTGGTAGAGGTAATGCTGGATTAAATAAACACAGATACATGCACATGGTTAAATATATGCCTGATCATTTCTTTGGAAAAAAGGGTTTTAAAAGACCGCAAAGTATTATAAAAAAAGATAAAATTATTAATGTGGGTAAACTTGAAGAAATATTCCCAAATACAAAAGATATTGATCTTGGAAAAGAAGGCTATGATAAATTATTAGGTGGCGGAAAGATAAATAATAGTCTAAAAATTAAGGTTGAGCAAGCATCTGAAAAAGCCATCATAAAAATAAAAGAAAAAGGTGGAGAAGTAATACTTCCAAAATAAAAAAAAAATTAATCTGGGTTAAATATGGCAAAAGATAAGAAAAGTAACCTTTATAGGCTCAAACCGATAATTGAAAGATGGCCTGCTATTACAAAACCTGAAGGACATGTTACTTTTAGAACAAAGATATTCTGGACTCTTCTATGTCTAATAATATATTTCATTTTAACTAATGTCATGATATTTGGTTTAAAAGGAGATGTAATCGATTTATTTGCACAATATCGATTCATAATGGCAGGTGCTTCTGGTTCCGTTATGCATCTTGGAATAGGACCAATTGTCACAGCATCAATTATTCTACAACTTTTTGTTGGTGCAAAAATAATAAATTTAGATCTTTCAAAAAAAGAGGATAAAGCTATTTATCAAGGCACTCAGAAAATATTAGTTATAGTGATGATCGTTGTTGAAGCCATACCTCAAATATTTGGCTATTTAACACCAAGCGATGCATTAGTAGGTTCTATAGGAAGTGATATGGCTGCATTTGTCATTGTTATTCAACTAATTATTGGAGCTTTACTAGTCTTTTTCATGGATGAATTAATATCAAAATGGGGGATTGGATCAGGTATTTCATTATTTATTGCAGCAGGTGTATCGCAAGCAATATTTACAGGATTATTCAACTGGTTACCAGTACAAGGTGGTATTTTAAGCATGAGTAACCCACCTGCAGGGACAATCCCTGGAACTTATTATTTAGCTTCCCATATGTCAATTGGAGAGATAATAGGTGGTGGATATCAGTCAATATTCCTTGGGGCGCCTAGCGTAGGCTATCAAAATGCTATCGTTCCTTTCCTTGGAACAATATTCATATTCCTTATTGTTGTTTATGTTGAATCTTCACGAATTGAACTTCCTCTTGCACACGGTAGAGTTAGAGGTGCTCGAGGTAGATACCCTATTAGATTAATCTATGCATCAAATATACCTGTTATATTGATGTCAGCTCTATTAGCTAATGTAAATATGTTTGCAATGTTATTATATAGATCCGAATTGCCATTATTAGGTGGTCAATGGTGGATGGGAAAATATGATCTTAGTGTTAGTACTCAACCATTAGCTGGAGGTGCTTGGTATCTTTCAAGCCCAGGCGGTATTAACAGTTGGCTTCTTCCAATATTTGCTGGAGGTGTAGGAGGTCATGATTCCTGGCAATTTGCTCTTAAAGTAATTGTATATCTTTTTGTTTTAATTTTTGGATCCATACTTTTCGCAAAATTTTGGATTGAAACAACAAATATGGGGCCTGCAGATGTAGCAAAGCAAATTCAGAGTTCTGGTATGCAGATACCAGGTTTTAGAAGAGATCCTCGGGTATTAAAAAAGGTTTTAGAAAGATATATCCCTGTTGTAACAGTTATTGGTGGTGCTGCTGTTGGAGCGTTAGCTGGATTTGCTGATTTAATTGGAACAGTTGGAAATGCAAGCGGTACAGGAGTATTATTAACTGTTGGAATTATTATTCGATTATACGAAGATATTGCAAAGGAACAAGCAATGGAGATGCATCCAGTCCTTAGAGGATTCTTCGGAAACGAGTAAAAAATATAACATTAACGGGTTTAAAATGGGAATAATAGTTGTAACTGGAATACCTGGTGTTGGAAAAACAACAGTAATGAAAAAAGCAGCTGAAGGAATAGATATTAAATTCGTAACCTTTGGTACAGTTATGATTGATATAGCAAGGGAAACAGGGCTTGTTCAAAATCGGGATGAGATGAGGAAATTAAATCTTGAACAACAAAAAGAATTACAGATAAAAACTGCTGAGAGAGTTAGTAAAATGAAAAACGTAATAGTAGATACTCATTGTACTATAAAAACTCCAAGAGGGTACATGCCTGGTCTTCCTGAATGGGTAATTAAAAAATTAAAACCGAATACTATTCTACTTGTTGAAGCTAATCCAAAGGAAATATTCAATCGAAGGATCAATGATAATACTAGAAACAGAGATCCTGATTCAGTAGAAAAAATAGAAGAACATCAACATATTAATAGAGCAGTTGCTATGGCATATTCAGCAATTACTGGTGCAACAGTTAAGATTATTAGCAATCATGATAATGCAATAGACAACGCTATTGAAGAAGTAAAACCTGTATTGGAGTAATATAAATATGAAGAAAATGAATAATAACGCCCAAGGTAGTAATTTATTATTATTAATGATATTCATGATGATTATCTTATTCATCATGCCGACTTTTGGTCCAATTCTTGGATATTATTTTGGTCTTGTATTAGAACCATTAATTGGATTTAATGGAAAGTATCCATTATTAACATTATTCTTTTCAGGGATAATAGTAGTAATGCTATCATCTGTACTTACAAATTTTTTTACAGATTGGCTAAAAATGGGAGAATCACAAGAAACAACAAAATCCTTTCAAAAAGAAATTACTAAAGCACGTAAGGAAGGTAATACAAATAGAGTAAATAAATTAATGAAAATGCAACCTGAAATAATGAAAAAACAAACTGATGCTTCAAGTAGCATGATGAAACCAATGGTTTTTTTAATAATATTCATATGGCCAATTTTTATGTGGCTGAGAGGTTACCTTGGTGATTTACCTCATTACTATTTCACTGTACCATGGAGCAATAGTGTATCTTTTTTTTATAAACCATTTCTAATGCAAGCATGGTTATGGCTTTATTTGATATTCTCAATGGTTTTTGGACAATTAATTAGACAAGGTCTTAAAATCATCAGCTGGTCAAATCGTTGGAGAGAAATAAAAGGAAAAATCAAAATTTCATAATATCAAATTAAAGATGGTAATAATCACTATTAGTGGTACTTCTGGGAGTGGCAAGAGCACTGTAGGTCAACTTCTAAAAGAAAAACTCAAAATGAATTATATCTATTCAGGACAAATTTTTAGAGAAACAGCAAAAAAATATAAAATGTCACTTGAGGAATTTGGAAAATATTGTGAAAATAATGAAAATATAGATAAAGAATTAGATGAAAAGCAATTAAACATTTTAAAAAAAGGAGACATAATTTTAGAAGGCAGACTTGCTGGATGGATCGCTCATAAAAATAACATTCAAGGTTTAAAGATAATGTTGAATGCAGATTTTGAAACACGAATAAAAAGAATTATTGAGAGAGAAGATGGAGAATATAATAAAAGATTAAGAGAAATTTTAGAAAGAGAAAAAAGTGAAGAAAAAAGATATGATAAATATTATAATATCGATATTAAAGATACATCAATTTATGACTTAATTATTGATTCATCTAATAAAAAACCTGAGGAAATCATTGAAATAATAATTCAAAAAATTGAAGGGTAAATATTTTTTATATTATTACTATTATTCAGTAGGTCCAAGATGAGTAAACAAAATCAATCATTACCTTCATTAAAAAATAGAAAAAGACTAATTAAGGTTAATATCAAAACTAACCCAAATTATGGAAAATCTCCAGATGAATTAAGTGTAAACGAGTTAATTAATAATGGAATAATAAATCTTGATAAACCATCAGGTCCTACTTCACATCAAGTTGATTCATGGTTAAAAAATATTTTCGCAATAAATAAAGTAGGTCATGGTGGAACATTAGATCCAAATGCAACAGGTGTTTTACCTATCGGTATTGGAAATGCAACTAAGGTTTTACATATTCTCTTAGAATCTGGGAAAGAATATGTTGGATTAATGAAATTACATAAAAAAATTGACAATGATAAAATTATAAAAGTTATTGAGAGTTTTATTGGAGATATTACTCAATTACCTCCCGTTAGATCCGCCGTTAAAAGGATAAAAAGAAAGCGAAAAATATATTATATCAATATTATCGAAATTAGAGAAAGAGAAATCTTATTTAGAGTGGGATGTGAAGCTGGTACATACATTAGAACTTTATGTGTGGATATTGGTAAAAAACTTGGTTGCGGAGCACATCTTTCTGAATTGAGACGGACTATAGTTGGTAATTTAAAAGATGATGACTCTGTGATACTTCATGATATAATTGATGCGTATGTTTTTTGGAAAGAAGACAATAATGAGAAAGAAATTCGTAATATAATTTATCCAATGGAAAAATTATTGGATCATATTCCAAAAATTGTTATACGTGATTCGGCTGTAGATGCAATTTGTCATGGAGCAAAATTAGCTTTACCTGGAATTGTTGAGGTTGATACAGACATCAAAAAAGGAGATACAATTGCAATTATTACTCTAAAAGGTGAAGGTGTAGCGCTTGCAAAATCATTAATGAGTACTGAAGATATCATACAAAAAGATACGGGATTAAGTGCAAATATTAAACGAGTTTTAATGAAAAAAGGAACCTATCCGCCCATCTGGAAAAAATCTTAAATGACTTTTATATACCCTGTCATATGCCGAGGTGGCCCAGCCCGGAACGGCGCGAGCTTGGAGAGCTCGTGGGGACTTGTCTCCACGGGAGTTCGAATCTCCCCCTCGGCGTACCATTCAATATAGCCATATGTTCAACAAGTTTTACCTCAAGAAAACCACTGAGATTAATACCCAGATTTTTAGCTTTCTCGACGATATTATTATTAAGACGTAGAGTTAATTTTCTACCACGCATAGGACGTACAGTATACGTCCGAAAGAGTTAAGGGGATTTCGGTTTTGGAAAGAAATGGTATAATAAATATTACCGATTATGGAGGGCATTTTGCACAAATGGATTTAAAAAGATTTGTACTAAGATAACGATCTCCTTTATCTGGAAGAATAGCTACAATATTACCAGATATTA
>JAJISJ010000021.1 GCA_022848765.1 Thermoplasmatota archaeon | reverse complement strand
AACTAATCCACTAGATAAACCAACATATAATATGGATATTTTTGCTTATTGCATTCAAACGTGTGCTACTGTTGATGAAGTAGTAGATGTTTTCCAGAGTTATTATATACCTTATATGGATGATATCCAAGGTTTTTTTGTTGATAGAGCAGGGAATTCTGTGATAATCGAAGGTGATGAAGTTATATATAAACAAGGAAATTATCAGGTTGTTACTAATTATTTACAAAACCATCCTGAACTAGGGGGATATCCTTGTTGGCGGTATGATACAGCGTCATCACTGATTGAGGATATGGATGATTTATCTGTTGATTATTTTAGAGATATCTGTGAAGCAGTCCAGGTTGAGGATATATCAATTCCTGATGCTTTTATTTTAGACACTGTTTATTCAAATGTTTGTGATTTGAATGAACTTGTTATGAAAATTTATTTTTTCCATGATTACGATAATTCCATAGAGATACGAATTCCTGAAATTTTTATAGATGGTTATCAGAATCTTAATTTGGCTAATCTCTTTGCAAATATATCAAATAATTTTCCAAATAAACCAGACACACCTGAGGGGTCGGTCTCTGGAAGAGTAAACAATGAATATGTTTACTCAACCTCAAGTACTGACGTTGATAGTGATCTATTGTTTTATATTTTTGATTGGGGCGATGGTAGAAATAGTGGTTGGATGGGACCATATGAATCTGGAGAAGATTGCTCAGCATCTTACATATGGCCTGAAGAAGGAAATTATGAAATTAAAGTTAAATGTAGAGATTTATATAGTTATGAAAGTGAATGGTCAGATCCACTATTAGTCACTATGCCAAAAAACAAATCAATCAACGAAGTTAATCCTTGGATATTCAGATTAATTCAGCGATTCCCAATTCTTGAATATTTGCTATAATTCAATTTTGTCTCTCAGGTAACTTCAAAAAAAAGTTTTTTGTGTTGAATGTTCTAAAAAGATCATAAACTTAACTTTTAGAATGATTCTCCTCCCGACGGAAGCATTATACTAATTTACCTTCTAATGAGATTTAAACCTGGAATTTGAATCTCCTCCCCTGCACCATTTAATTAAAAAACAATAATTATTAAAAATTTTTAATATTATAAAAAAATGAATAATATTATTTATTCTGTAATAAGATTTTCAACTATTAGATAGGCTTTTATTAAATGATTAAAACCAATTTCATATTCAAAATTATTAATATATTCCTCTGCAAAAAAATATTCTTGTGCACCTTCTTCACTTATTATTCCCAGAATATCTGCTAAGTCAAATCTTGATTTACACACACTAAAAGCTATTTCTATTATATTATTGATAATCGGAAAAGTATTATTTAATTCTAATAGATTTAAAACCGTATATTTCATATTTATTAATGAGTTAGAATAACTCAAACCCCAATTATTTTCAATTATATTAATACACAATTCTTTTTCATTTTGATTAATTAGATTATCAATATCAAACCAGATTTTCTCGGTTAAATAAGCTTGTTTTTGAGCATTAATATCAAAAATTGTTAAAAAATCTGATAATATTTCTTCTTCTTCAATTATATTTACAGCGATATTTTCAATAATTTCATTTTCATATAAAAAAACATTCTCAATATTATTAAAACAACTTAGATTATTATAGCCATAAATTTTGAAAAGATTTTGACAAAGTTGAGCAGCTTCACCATTTTCATAAGGATCAAATATATCATTATCACTAATATGAAATGGTACAAAAATTGAAGAACATGCAAAACTGGGAGAAAACCACCCCATACTAAGGCTCTTATAGTAATTTTTTGGAATTTTATATATTGCCACAGCTTCATCTTCATATATACCTTCACACATTCCTCTTAAACCATCTAAATCAACAGATTGCAATCTTGACCAATTAAACATATCTTTAACAGTTATATTTCCATATTTGGAATTTATATTTTCTAGCATTTTATTTTCCCATGCTTTGAATTTATTAGTTAATTCAACTTTTACTTTATCAATCTCAACATCTAAAACTTTTAAACTAAAATCTCCGACATTTTTTCTTTCTCCTATATTTATTTCAATTTTTTCCCCGATAAATAAAAATGTCCAAAAATTTATTTTAAAAATTGGGATTTGTCTTGCCAAAATTGAAGATTCAGTTATATTGATAATTTTAATACCATATAAGGAATTTAATCTAATAATATCCCCAACTTTAAAATAATCAGTTGTGTTAAAATCATATGATATTGAAATTGGTAGGGTCTTTAGAATTTGAGATTTCCAAAGTTCCTTAGGATAATTAGACATTACACCAACATCATTAACAAACTCCTTGATTTTATAATTAAAAGCATCTGCTTCAATTATATAGCCACTATCTGGCCCAATAACAAATAGATTCTCTGATACTCCTGGAGCATGATATTTATTTACAACATCCTCTGTTAATAACAAAACTGCTTGGTCAATATTATCAGCTTTTTCACAAGAATATCTAATCCAATCAAAATCATCCCATGCATATCTACTAGGATTTATCCAATTTGAATTAGTATCTGCATCACCAAAAGCCAATCCTTTGTCAGAAAGAGTCATTCCAGCTTTTACAATATTTGGAATAACATCATCTTTTGAAGTAATTCCAAAATATTTATTCTCAACTTTAAAAAATATTTTTTCACCTGTCCAGGGATGATAAAATTCATATTCATAATCCTGAGGTACAATACACAATACTTGGAGGCCCGGTCTACTTGGATCTCTCACCTTTAAGAGGAGATTATAATCCCCTCCAGTTGAATCACCACACGCTAAAATATCCTTACACCCTAAAACAGGGGACGATATAAAAATTGGTAAATAAAAAATCAGAATTATTATTGCAATATTTTTTTTACAATTCATCATGTGATCTATTGTATCGTTTATAAAATATAAAAATATTACTTGAAAATTGTATTTAAAAAAATAAATCAGAAAAATAAATAAAATATTGAAAAATTGATATTGTAATGTTATTTACAAAATATTAATGTAATGAAAGTCATTTGCATTTACTAGTGGATTACGAATTAATATTAATAAGATATGGTGAAATAGCATTAAAAGCTAAATATACTAGAAAATATTTTGAAAATATATTAATTAAAAACATTAGACATGCTTTAAAATTATCAAAAATAAATAATAATATAACGAAGGAATGGGGAAGAATCTATCTAAATACTGATAAAATCAAGGATAGTATTAAAATATTGGAGAAAATTTTTGGAATAGTATCAGTAAGCCCATCAATAAAAAGTAATACTAATATTAAACAAATTTCAGATAAAATTTTGGATTTGACAAAAAATAAATTGTCAGAAAAAAATAGTTTTGCATTAAGAGTAAATAGAGTTGGTAAACATAATTTTACTAGTCAAGATATTGCAATAATAATTGGTAATGAAATTGTATCAAAAACAAAATCTAATGTAAACTTAACTTCGCCTGATTTTGAAATATTTATTGATATTAGAAATGAGAGTTCTTATATTTTTTTGAAAAAGATCCCTGGAAGTGGAGGAATGCCTTTAGGTACACAGGGAAAAGTTATAGCAATTATTGATGAAAAAAAAGCAATATTAGCAGCATGGTATTTAATAAGAAGAGGATGTAAACCAATATTTTATTTAAAAAATATGTCACAAAATGATAATTTAATATCATTTATGAAAAGATGGTTTATTGATACAAAAATGTATATAAAAAACACTGGAAAAAATGATAATTCAGAAATATTAAAAATAATTGAAAAAGAATGCTGCCAGGCAATTATTACAGGTCATACAATAAACAATAACAATAAAATTATCTATGATTTAAAGGAAATAAAAAATATATTTAATGTGCCAGTTTTATGTCCACTAATAATACTAAATGATGATGAAATTGATAAAAAATTGAAAGAAATTGGATTATGAATATTGTAATTTTTGGTTCAGGTGCGATAGGCTCATTATTTGGTGCTTTACTTTCGAACAAGAATAATGTGATATTATATGGTAGAAAACCTCATGTAGACGTTATTAATAGAGAAGGTTTAAAAATTGATGGTAAGACTATTTTTCATAAAAAATTATTAGCCACTAGTAATATCAAAGAAATTAAAACAAATATAGATTTATTAATTTTATCTGTTAAATCATATGATACAGATATGGCTTTAAAGGAAATTGAAAAAATTATTGATGATAATACTATTTTATTAACTATTCAGAATGGTTTGGATAATGTGGAAAAGATAAAAAATGAATTCAAGCATAAGCAAATTATTTGTGGAGTTACGACTCATGGATCAATATTTGTAAAACCTGGTTTTATACTGCATACGGGAATTGGTGCAACAGTTTTAGGTGAATTAAATGGTGTGGTGAGTAAAAGAATAAAAAATATTGTTGATTTATTTAATAATTCTGGAATTATCACGAAATATTCAAATGATATTGAGAAAGAGATTTGGATAAAGGCTATTATAAATTCTAGTATAAATCCATTAACAACAATTTTTAAATGTAGAAATGGCTATCTTTTAAAAAATCCAATTTTATTTAATACTGTTAAATTTATTTGCTATGAATCTGTTAGAATTGCTAATTCAGAGGGAGTAAATATCAATCCTGATGATATTTTTAATAAAACAAAGGAAGTGATAAATGACACCTCTGATAATTATTCTTCAATGTTACAAAGTTATAAAAAATATAAGAAAACTGAAATAAATTCAATTAATGGCACATTAATTGAGAGAGGAAAAAAGCGAAATATCGATACAACATTAAATGAAATATTAACTTTATTGGTTAACTAATCGAATTAAAACATTTATTTAAATATTAATAATACAATTTAATCATAATAATAAATTTACCGACATTTTTATATAAATAGTAAACTATATTAAATTATAAATAGAGGAAAAAGTACTATGGCTAAATCAATAAAAAATAACAAATTCATAATAGGTTTAACTATAATAATAATTTCCTTAATAATTTTATTGGGTATTTATTATATTTATTTTAATGAACCAGATCAAGTAAAAGAAGAACCTGAAATATTATTTGAAGTTGATGATCGTATAAGTCCTGATTTAAATCAAGGAATTATTGTTGAAATCAATAGAATTCGTCATAGAGGTATATTAGATAAAATATTAAGTAGAGGATCTGCATGGAAGAATAAACCTATCTTCTATTACATAAGTGATATAGATGGCTTAGAATATTCAAGTAAAGATGTTCATGCAGCAGGGGGCGCAGAAAGTGAATTCCTTTTTATTGATTGGGATACTATAAATCAAGAAAATAGAGTCATGAAAGATATCCCCGAGGAACAAGAAATTTCAAACGTAAAATTGACAATAGTAGAGAGAGTTAGCACAGGTTTATTAGGCAGAAGACATAATGATATTGATCGAGAAACAATACGACTAACCTATGATTACAGAACTGGTCGATGGACAGGGGATGATTATTTTAAAGATGAGGATGGATATGGACATTATGTAGGTGATACTTTTGAAGTATGGTTTAACGTATATCAGACAGATTATGATGCGGACGGAATACCATACTGGACAGAAGTAAATGTCTTAAATACCAATCCAAGAAGTGATGATTCAATTTTTGATCCAGATAACGATGGAATACCAACGTCCTGGGAATGGAAATGGGGATATGATCCAAACTCTTGGGACGATCATAGAAATCTTGATCCAGATATAGATGGATTAGACAATATTGAGGAATATCAAACTGAAAAATATTTTTCAGATCCATTCAACCAAGATATATATATAGAAACAGATTGGATGGAAAAAGGTGGATTATTTGATATAGAACATGAATTTTATGGGGAATCTATTCAAATAATGATTGAAAGATTCTGTGAACATGGGATAAATCTATATGTTGATGACGGATGGCCCGGAGGTCCCATAAACGGCGGCGGCCAAGTTTTAACCCACTATGAAACTATTTCTCAGGATTCAGGTGTAATGAAGCAATTTTATGATCATTATTTTTCGGACGATAGGAAAGGTATCTTTAGATATATTATTGTAGGTCATAATGCTGGTTTTTGCATTCCTTCAGAATTTAATAGGTATGATACTATCGTCATAGATAGCAGCCCATATAAATCATATTTAAGAAGATCAGCTTTTACTGCTAGAACACAAAGGATAGTCCTTGCTGCTGCTGCAATGCATGAAATTGGACATTCCCTTGGAATTGCTCCTTGGACATTTGAGGGAAATGATAATTTTACATTTGCAAACGGAAGACAAGCTAAACTAAATTATGCTGATACTTGGGGAGATTATTATAGTGTAATGAATTATTTGCATATTTGGAATAAAAATCTTGTTGATTTTTCAGATGGTAGTAATGGACCACCTTACGATCAAAATGATTGGTTACATTTCTACCTACCAACTTTTTATATTGATTCAAATGCAATGGAAGATCCAGAAATTGAACCCCCCGGTAAAGACAGATTAATAGATGAAAATCCAGAACCAACAGATAATGATTGGATTTATGATATGAATCTTACAGAGAAATTTGAAATAGATATTTCAAAAATGTGTTTTGTTGAAAATGTTGATTTTGAAATAAGATTATATGTGGAATCAGATATTGATATTAAAAATAAAACGATTAGAATTTATGCAAAACCAGATGTTTATCCAACATATTCAATATGGTCATTAGTTTCAGAGGGAAACTTAAATCTAGATGGAACAATTTGTTTCTATTCCTCAGAGGAAATAATAGACAACTTAAGATATAATATGTAAGAATTTCAAAATTGAACAAAATAATCTCTATCTACTTTATATATACTATACAATTTTAGATTTTATAATGAAAATTTTTATAACAAGAAAAATACCTAAACAAGGTTTGGATTTACTATTAAAACAAGGATATAAAATTGAAATAAACAAATATAATAGAGCTTTAACCAAAAATGAGATAATTAACGGATTAAAGAATAAAGATGGATTACTCTGCTTATTAACAGACAATATAGATAAAGATATTATTGAATCAGAATCTAAATTAAAAATGATAGCTAATTATGCTGTAGGGTATGACAATATAGATATTGAAGCAGCAACGGAAAAAAGAATACCAGTAAGCAATACACCTGATGTATTAACAGATACTACAGCAGAAATGGCTTGGGCATTACTTCTCTCGGTTTCAAGAAGAATAGTAGAGGGAGACCAATATACAAGATCAGGTAAATTTGGTGGATGGGATCCAATGCTGATGCTTGGACAAGATATTTCAAATAAAACATTAGGAATACTAGGAACAGGAAGAATTGGGGCTTCATTTGCTTTAAAAAGTAAAGGATTCAAAATGAATATTTTATATTTTGATGAAAAAATAAATGGAAAATTAGAAAAAGAATTAAACGCAAAAAAAGTGGGAAAATCTGAATTAATTAAAAAATCGGATTTTATTTCAATACATTTACCTTTAAATAAATCAACATTTCATTTTATAGGGCTTAAAGAACTAAAAAATATGAAAAATAATGCAATTTTAATAAATACCTCCAGAGGGGCAATAATTAATGAAGAAGCTCTTGCAAAAGCATTAAAAGAAAATTGGATTTTTGGAGCTGGATTAGACGTATATGAAAATGAGCCTGTTCTTAATTCAAAATTATTAGTTCTAAATAATATTATAATTCAACCTCATTCTGCTTCTGCAACCTTTAAAACACGTTCAAATATGGCAATTATCGCAGCAAAAAATATGATTGAAGGATTAAATGGTAAAATTCCAACGAATTGTGTAAATAAACAAATCTTTAAGTAAATTTAATATCATAAAGTAAAAGTCCATATTTCAGACTCATTAGGAATATCTGATTTTTCAAAATCGATTTCGTTTCCAACTTTTAATATTTTGAATATGGATGTTTCAAGGAATTTATCTAGAGTGTCAATAGGTAAAGATAAACCTCCAATTTTATAATGCATGGGTATAATGATGGAGGGTTTAATCAAATTAACAATTTTCCATGCATAATTTGCATCAATTGTAAAATTTCCACCCACAGGTATAAATAAAATATCAACATCGCCTATTTTTTCAGCAATATCTTCTCCAAGAATGTGTCCTAAATCACCTAAATGACAGAAATTAATATCATCAATTAAAAATTTGAAAATAATATTTTCTCCTCTACTATCCCCAAAATTCTCATCATGATAAGTTTTTATACCTCTTATTACAACATTGTAAATATTTCTTTTTCTTTCATCTCTTACTACTTTAGATCCAATTTTTTCAACAGTTTTTACACTGTTATGGTCATAATGATCATGAGATACTAGAATAATATCTCCTTCAATATTTGGTGCGGGAATACCAATTGATTTTCCATCATGTGGATCTGTAACTAATGTAATATCATCTTTTATCTCAAAGCATGAATGTCCATGCCATCTTATTTGTAGCAATTTTATTATCTCCCAAAATCACAGGAATAAATAATAATTATAAATAAATTATGGACGTAATCTGCCAAGTTTAATATAATCTATTTTTTTTTTATTATAATGAATGGCAAAGATAATTTCCTTATTAACTGAGTGAGCTAAGCGTATTGCCCTACTAAAATCTGACCAAATGCTTTTAAAATTTTTATTAACCACCTGAATCAGATATTCAGCATGAGTTATATTAGGTTTTTTCGAGTAGGCACGAAAATGAGTGCCAAATTTAAAACCAGTTTTTACAATAAGTCCACGTTTTTTAAGATCTTTATAAATATTAAATCTTAAATCAATATCCGGTTGTTTAATTTTAATATACTTTTTAAATAATTTAAATTCAGTAATTTTTTCATTATTGATCGTTTCTATTTTTAGAAAATCTTTATTTAATAAATATAATGCTTCAACCATTGAAATTTGTAAACCTTTTCCAAAAGGTTTCCCATAGAATTCTTCTTCAAATAATTTTTTACTTGTTTTATCATTTAATATTAATACTCTATTCTCCATTAAAATTGAATTAGTTTTTTGGTATTTTTTTTCAAGATTTTCGCCTTTTAGATTATTTATTGATATTTCGTAGTATGTAATATCTCCTTCTTCATCTACTATTGAAAACCATAAGATCCCTTTTTTATCGTTCGCTTTATCAATAAATAACTTGATTTTCTTTACATCGATAGTGTCCCGTTCTGAAAATACTGATACAAAATAATTAATATTTTCTTCATTTGAATTGTTTTTATTTTCTAAAACTATAAAGTCAAAATTATTATCATCTTCATAAGTTTGGATTATATATCCCTTTTTTCTAAGATCTCTGAACACAATATATTTTATTTCAAAATTAGGAATCGTTAATATTGATTTTTTTAATAGATATTCAAAATTAATTTCTTTTTCTTTTTCAAATAATTTTATCTTTTCTTCTTCTAAAAGAAAAACCCCTTCAATTAAATTAATCATTAATTTATTGTTTTTAATTGTTTTACCAAAACGACTTTTACTGTAAAGCCTCCCAACATCTCTTGGTTTGGTAACAATTATTTTATCTTTTAATAGTTCTCCTTTTGTTTTCTGCATAATAATGGTAATTAGATTTAATATTTGGTTTTTTGTATTTACCTAATTAATGATAAATTATCATTGATTATGTCATTTTATTTAATATTCTTATTAATTTATTCAAAGCTTTAATCCCGATATTATTAAGTATAATAATTAGATACCTTTCACCGCTTGAAGACCATTTAATCATGGAGGCAAAAGAATTGGTAAAATTACATGAAATGATATTAAGAGATGCTCATCAGTCAATGCTAGCAACAAGAATGCGAACAGAAGATATGCTCCCAATTGCAGATAAATTAGACCAAGTAGGATTTTTTGCACTCGAGGTTTGGGGAGGAGCAACATTTGATGTATCCATAAGATATTTAAATCAAGATCCATGGGAACGTATTAGGCTATTAAAAAAATCTTTACCAAATACTCCAACCCAAATGCTAGAAAGAGCAATGAACATTGTTGCTTATCGTAATTTTCCAGATGATGCCGTTAAAAAATTTATATATCTTTCAAAAAAAAATGGTGTGGATAATTTTAGAATTTTCGATGCACTTAATGATCTTAGGAACATGGAAATACCAATGAAAGCGGCTAAGGAAAATGGAGGGCATGTTCAAGCTTGTTTAAGCTATACTATCTCACCTATTCACACTGTAGATTATTTTGTTAATAGATTTATAAAATTATCAAAAATGGGGGCGGATTCTCTTTGTATAAAAGATATGGCCGGAATGATTACTCCTCAGAGAGTTTATGATATTGTAACCGAATGTAAAAATGCAGGCATAAAACTTGAAATTGACTTACATTCACATTGTACAAGCGGGATGACAGGTATGGCATATCAAAGAGCAGTTGAGGCTGGAATAGATATTTTGGACACGGCAATGTCTCCAATTTCAGGAGGAACTGCTGCTCCGCCAACAGAGAGTATTGTTGCTGCGTTGAAGGACACAAAATGGGATACTAATTATGATTTAGAACTTCTAATTGATATTAGAAAATATTTTTTAAAAATCTGGGATAAGTATAGACATTTACATAGATATAACGCCTTAAAAACTGATCCAAGTGTAACTTTACATCAAATTCCAGGTGGAATGCTTTCAAATCTTATTTTTCAACTTGAGGAACAAGGTGCCAACGATAAATACCGGGAAATATTAAGTGAAACTGAAAGAGTTAGAGAAGAATTAGGTTACCCTCCATTAGTTACCCCGACAAGTCAAGTAGTTGGAGTTCAATCTGTAATGAATGTTTTACATGGAAGATATAAAGTTGTTACCAAAGAAACGAAAGAATATTGCAGAGGGATGTACGGTAAATCACCTGCACCTATCAAACCAGAAATAATGAAAAAAATTCTAGGACCAAAATGGAAAGAAGAGGTTATTGATTGTAGACCTTCCGATTTATTAAAACCAATGTGGGAAATAAGTAAATCTGAACTAAAAGAACATGAAGAAGTTGAGATAACTGATGAAAATATTATGACTTATCTTCTTTATCCTCAGGTAGGTCTTAAATTCTTAAAAAGGAAAGCAATAGCAGAGTTTCAATCTGAGGAATTGCCACTCCCAATTGATCATTCATTAAGCAGGCAAATGGTAAAACAATCATTTCCTGAACATAAACAAATCTGGCTGGAAGATAAACCTCCTGAACAAAGATCTGGTCCAGCAAAAATACCAACTGAGTTTGAAGTAGAAGTAGATGGGGAACCTTTTGAGGTAAAAGTAAAACCAACTGGTGGATTTTTAGTAGCAGGAAAAAATGAAAATAACAATGAAAAATTAAAGAATATTGAAGGTGGCATTATATCAAATATGCAAGGTACGATTTTAAAAATACAAAAAAATAAAGGAGAAATAATTTCCAAAGGAGATGTAATTGCCACAATTGAAGCAATGAAAATGGAACAAGAAATTAAATCAGATAAATCAGGTAAAATTAAAGATATTTTTGTAAAAGAAGGAGATTCAGTTACCAGAGGAGATCTCCTAATGCAAGTTTTATAATAATTTAATTGGTGAAAAAATGCTTAATAAAGTTCTTATAGCCAACCGTGGGGAAATTGCAGTTAGAATTATGAGGGCATGCAAAGAACTAGGAATTTCCACAATCGCGGTTTTTTCAGATGCTGATAAAAAAGCTTTATTTGTTAAATATGCTGATGAAAAATATAATATTGGTCCAGGTCCTGCAAGCCAGAGTTATCTAAATAAAGATAAGATAATTGATATTGCGTTAAAAGCCAAAGCAGAAGGTATTCATCCCGGGTATGGTTTTATGGCAGAAAATTCAGAATTTGCTGAAAGATGTCATAAAAACGGAATAGAATTTATTGGACCACCTGTAAATTCGATGAAATTGATGGGATCAAAAATTAATTCGAAAAAATCAATGATGAAAGCAGGTGTCCATGTAGTACCTGGTATAACTGAGGCAATTTCCGATCATGAAAAAGCTAAAGATTTTGCAGATGAGATTGGATATCCAATAATGTTAAAAGCATCAGCAGGTGGCGGTGGAATTGGTATTCAAATGGTAGAGAATGAAAACAATATGGAAAAAACTTTAGACTCTATCCGTCAATTAGCTAAGAATTCATTTGGAGATGATTCTGTTTTTATTGAAAAATTCATAAAAGATCCTCGCCATATTGAATATCAGGTAATAGGAGATAAAAAAAATCATCTAATCCATTGTTATGAGCGAGAATGTAGTGTTCAAAGAAGACATCAAAAATTAATTGAAGAAACACCTTCATGTGCTCTATCCTCCGAATTAAGAGAAGAAATTGGTGAACAAGCCGTTCTTGTAGCTAAAACAGCTAGATACTATAATGCTGGAACTTGTGAATTTATGTTTAAGGATGGTAAATATTATTTTTTAGAGATGAACACAAGACTTCAAGTTGAACATCCAATTACAGAGGTTACTACGGGTGTTGATTTAGCAAGAGAACAATTAAGAATTGCATCTGGACTTGAACTTGAATATGATCAACAAGATATAAAACCAAGAGGACATGCTATTGAATGTCGAATTAATGCTGAAGATCCATTAAATAATTTTTCCCCTTCACCAAGCAAAATTATTAGATATGCTGAACCAAGTGGCCCTGGTATTAGAGTAGATTCTGGAGTGTATCAAGGCTTTACAATCCCTCCATTTTATGATTCTATGATGGCTAAACTTATAATATTAGCGGAAGATAGAAAAAGATGTATTGAAAGAACAAAAAGAGCTTTATGGGAATTTCAAATTGGAGGAGTTAGAAATAATATACCATTTCATCAAGTAGTTATGAATAATGAAAAATGGATTGAAGGAGAATATGATACAAGCTTTATACCTAGATATAAAATACTTGATCAAGTAATAGATCATGTAAAAGAAAATAAAAAGCAATCATCAACACCAAAAACAGCAGCAGCAATGGCTGCAGTTCAAACATTTATTGTAGCCTCAAGAAAATAATTTAATAAAAATATAACAAAGAGAAAAAGAGCAGAGAGAAAAATTATCTTCTAAGTAAATCTAACGACACTAAACCAGGGAACTAACCAGGCTCATATTCGGGGTTTCTTCTAAGGATTGTGCTATAGTGTCTAAATCAAGCTTTTCTGCAAACGAGGTTGACGCTACAATATTTTCTACAATAAATTCTGGTATATTGTTTCCTCCATTTTTATAAAACTCCGATATTAGCTAGATTCTCCTTAAGCATTCGTAATACTTTTTTAATATCTTCTAATTCCTTTCCACCTGTAAAAATAATCTTTCCAGAGTTAAAAATGATCACATTTATTGCTAAATCAGGAATATTATATATTAAACCTGGAAAATCATTACTATTATCTACAATATTTTCAAATATAATTTGATCTTTAATATAACCTAAATTAAAATTATTGACAAATTTTGAGGATGCGATAATATTTTCAATTTCAATATTTATATCATCAAAAATTGTTATTTTACATCCCTCAATATCGCTGATAATCCTATTAATAATAATTTCAACATCATCAAAGTTTTTTATACCAGTACATGTGATTTTACCATTAGGAAATAAAAAAGCAGCACATTTAGGATTATCAAAATCTAAAATAAGTCCAGAAAATTCATCAAGATTATATTTTGAATTAACAAATTGTTTTGATAAATATTGAATATCAATTTTTTCCGCTACATTTGCCGAAAATACAATATTTTCAATTTTTAATTCTGACATAATAAGATTAACCTTCCCTCCTTGAAATATATAACGGTTTTTTATAAACATTTCGTTAATAAGGAATGATATGTTTTTATAAATAATACTGAAAAAATTTACCAAACTCTGTCAATATTTAAATCATTTTTAGAATCTTTTCTTTTACCTTTTTTTTGGTTAATATTAAATTCATCTAAAATACCACGAAATTCATCAGTTCTATATTCAATTCTTCTTTCACAACTTGCTACTGCTAGTTCACCTCTGGTTTTTTCAATGAGACCGCGTACCATATCTTGTTTTCTTTTTATTGGTATTAGTGCAGATGGATAATCAAATCTTATAATCGCATCATATATTTGATCCATAAATTTCAAATAACTATTAGCTTTTTCTGGTTTTCCATTTAGTATTGAGTCTAAGGATTTTCTTCTTAATTCTCCAACAACATCACATAATCCCTGTAAATATGCACTATAGGTAACTTGTAATTTATCTGGATCAGGTAACTCTTTTTCCTGCATTATATCAAAAAGACAAATTGCTTCAACAAATTCTTGGGCAGCATTTTCGACAAATCCCGCATGTGATAAGTCACAATGATTTTTTGTAAAATTATATAATTCTAATAATTTTGATGATGCATCTTTAATTAGAATTTCTGATTTTTTCATTGAATTTTGATGTATTAATTGAATAGCTTTTCTACATCCAATTATTATTTCTCTCGAAAATCGCAATGACTTTTCTCTAACTCTATCTTTGTCATCAATGTTTTTTTCGATTTTATTTATTATTTTTTCTAAATTTTTCATTTTAGAATCGTATCTATATAAATTAAATATGATTTAATTTTTTCTTAAAAAAATTACATAAATTTTTTATTAACCCAAAAATCAGGCGTTTCTCCATTTAATACTTTAATAATTTGTTCTGCACAAACAGTACCTGCTCTTATCTGCCCCTCTTTTGTATTTGCTCCTATATGGGGAGTTAAAATTACATTATCTAGTTTTAATAAAAGATTGTCAATTGGGGGTTCATTTTCAAAAACATCAATACCAGCACCAGCTATCTTTCCATCTTTTAATAATTTAAATAATGCTTTTTCATCAACAGTGCCTCCTCTTGAACAATTTATGAGAAATGCAGTTCCTTTCATTTTTGAAAGCATTTCTTGATTTACAATATGATGGGTAGATTTAATATGAGGGAGATGTAATGATATATAATCCGATTTTGACATTAGATCTTCTAATTTTTCAATTTTTTTTATGCCATCCTTCTGCATATCTTCTTTTGATATAAATGGATCATATCCAATAACTGACATATTAAATGCGATTGCATATTTTGCAGTAATTTTACCAATATTTCCGCATCCGATAAGACCAAGAGTTTTTTCAAAAATTTCAGTACCCATTAATTTTTTCTTAATCCATTCACCTTTTTTCATAGATGAATCTGCTTTTGAAATATTCCTTGATATGCTTAACATATAAGTTATGGCAAGTTCGGCTACACTTTGAGTAGCGCCAGTAGGAGCGTTAACTACTTTTATATTATAATTTGCGCAGGCTTTAATATCTATATTATCCACTCCAATGCCGGCTCTTCCGATAACTTTTAAATTTCCTTTTGCCCCAGCTTTTATCACATCTTCATAAGCCTTGGTTCTACTTCTAATCATTAATCCATCATATTTCGGAATTTCTTTAATCAGATCTTTTTCATCCAGCTCTTCAAATGTTACATTATGGTCCGCTTTTTTTAATAACTCTATTGCTTCTAATGCCATTTTATCTGTTATGAGTATTTTCATATACAATTCCTCTTTTAAATCAACATAAATAATATAAAATTTTTTTTAATGAGCCAGCCTAAAATCAATTCCAGGATATTCAGCTTCTTTACCTAATTCTTCCTCTATTCTAAGCAATTGATTATATTTAGAAGTTCTATCACTTCTTGAAGGAGCACCTGTTTTTATCTGACCTGCACTAGTTCCTACTGCCAAATCTGCAATAAAAGTATCTTCAGTTTCTCCACTCCTATGACTTATAATAGAAGTCCATCCTTCATCATTTGCCATTTTAATAGCATTCAAGGTTTCAGTGACAGTACCAATCTGATTTAGCTTAATTAGAACAGAATTTGCAGCATTTAATTCAATACCTTTCTTTATTCTTTTTGTATTAGTTGCAAATAAATCATCCCCAACTATTTGAACTTTATTCCCTAATTTTTTTGTTATTTCAATCCATGAATCCCAATCATCTTCCGCTAGTCCGTCCTCAATACTGACTATTGGATATTTATTGCATAAATCTACATATAGATCAACCATTTCTCCTCCCGAAAATGATTTATTTCCAATTTTATAGATACCATCGTAAAAGAACTCTGATGAAGCAGGATCTAATGCAATTTTAATCATCTTGTTATAACCTGCACTGTCAATAGCCTTCAATATAAAATCAAATCTATCATCAACATTAGACAAATCTGATGGTGCAAATCCACCTTCATCGCCAACTAATATTCCAGATGACCCAAATTTTTTATATAAAACTTTCGAGAGATGATGATAAATTTCAGAAACATGCCTAATCCCTTCTGAAAAAGATTTGGCTCCTGTGGGCATTATCATATGTTCCTGAAATGAATTTTCTTGACCAGCATGTTTTCCTCCATTGATTATATTGCACATTGGAATCGGTATTTTGTGAGAAATAATACCGAACATTTCAGAAATATATGAATATAATGGAAGATTTTTATCAGATGCACCTGCTTTA
>JAJISJ010000020.1 GCA_022848765.1 Thermoplasmatota archaeon | reverse complement strand
ATTAGAAGGAACACATGCAATAGGTAAAAGAAAAGAAAGAGATTTGCAAGTGTATGGAGTAGGTAGCACCCCTGAAATGAAGAATGTTCTTAAAAAGTACAATATTGAGCAAACGCAGACAGGTATGATCACTGGTGTCACTGGCGTCCTTCTCTACGAGGGTGTTCTTAAGAACCGAAATGTTATCTGTCTGCTGGCAGAGGCACATGTACCCTATCCAGATTCAAAAGCCGCTGGAAATCTATTAGAGAAATTAGATATAATTCTCCCAGGGATAAAGATTGACCCTGAACCTCTTTATAAAGAAGCTGAGAAAATAGAGAAAGACATAAGAAAGTTTATGGAACAATCAAAACCAACGGCTCCCTCACAGTCGCCAGTTCCATCTCAGATGTATGGCTAAAAAAACAGTTTATGCATTTTTACATTATAAATCAGAAGATAATCAGTAACAAATTGAATTTAAAAAACCTGTTTTTCAACACCTTTTTATACTATGAATATTAGATATTATTGTAATGGAACTGGTAGTAATTCCAGAGTTGGAAGAAACTCTTGAATCCTGGTAAAAGAAGAAAAAACAAAAAAAGAAAAAGATTGAACAGGAAGACAATGAAGAATCTAAAAATTAAATTAGAGATTCCATTGAATTATAAATAGTTGAATTATATGAATAGAAATACAGCTGCAATTATTGCAATTATGATTAGTATAAATGCTTTAGTACTTACTGCTACGTTTATTGGTTTTTCGAATGGTATTGTACCTTTGAATGTTGTTGGTACAGTTATTGTTTTACTTTTTGTAGTTAATGCTTTTATCGGAGCTTGGCTTCTTAATCTACTTAAACCTATTTTTGAATCGCTTGGTAATATGTTCGGAGGTCTTGGTGGTTTATTAGGTAGATAAAATAGGGGAATCTTTAAACTATTTTTTAATAACTATGAATTAATATTTCCTATCTGATTTAGATTTCTTTACCAGTAGTCTCAGACCGTTTACTTTTTCCACAATAACCCTGTCTCCTTTTTTAATCGTTCCATTGATAGATTCTGCATTCCAAAGTTCTCCTTTTATTCTTACTATACCTACAGGTTCCAATGTTTCTAAGGTTATACCAGACAAACCTATCATACCTTCTACACCTGTAACTGGTCTCTTTAGCTGCGGTAAAAAGATATAAGCGATAAATGCGACTATTAAAACAAGAATTATTGTCAAAATTCCAACTACATAAAGATTTACACCAAAATAAATGAATAAAAAAATAAAATGTTATTTATTACAATAAACAATTATTTCCAAAAAATGGCTTTATACACAAATAACCGTTTTATTACACTTTTCATTTAAAGTTATTCTCATCATTGAAAAATTGAACTTCTAAACCAGTGGTTTGGCATCGTGCTCGTCTGAAATTTCCCCGAAGATTTCCTCAATTATATCCTCCATACTTACAAGACCAACAGTTTTACCATTCCTATGCTGAAGAAGTGCAAGATGTGTTTTAGTTCGCTTCATCTCCCGAAGAACATCATCTGCTTTCATATCTGGAGCTACTTTCAAAATTTTCCTCATGATTTTTTTCACAGGTAACGATTTATCATTTAAAATCAATGAATCCTTAACATGAATCATGCCAATTACATCATCAAAGTTATTTCTATATACTGGAAACCTGGAATAACCTGTTCTAACAGATTTCATTATTAGTTTTTCAACAGTATCATTTTCGTGGATAAATTCTATTTTATGTTTAGGTCTATCAACTTCATCTGCAACAGTTTCATCAAACTCAAAAACATCGTTTACCATTTCTCTTTCATCTTTTTCAATAGTTCCTTCTTCTACTCCCAGTCTCATCATTGCCATAATTTCATGTTCTGTAACCGCTGCATCTCTCTTGTTATTGCCACCTAATAGGGAGAGTAAACCCTTAGAAATATAATTTAATGTGACTACTAGTGGATGAAATAACTTTGTAATAATATGTAGTGATCTAGCCACCTTCAAAGCCAGTTTTTCGTTTTTTATACCGAGCGCTTTAGGTGTAGCTTCGCAGAACACAATTACCAGAAGGAACATGATTAATGTTGCAATGCCTATGCCAATGTTTCCAAAAATTTCAGTTACTATAGCTCCAGCTAATATTGATGCGGAAATGTTGACAAGGTTATTTCCAATGACAATAGCGCTGAGAACGTTATCTGGGTTTTTTAACAAATTTTCCAGGATTTTTGCTTTTCTATCTCCTTTTCTTGCTTTATCTACGACAATTGCTCTGTTTATTGAAATAAAAGCCATTTCTGAACTTGAAAAAAATGCCGAAAGGAATATTAGAACAACTATGATTAAAACGCCTGCTATTATCCATACCATGTTTTATACTGGTCTCTTCTAAATTATTGCGAGAGAACAATATAATTTATGGTTTTTATAATTAACTATCGTATAGTAGAGCAAAATTGAGATGCCTATTACTACTTCAAAATGTATTGTGCAGCTTAATGATTAGCATGGTTTAATGTGCAAAGCCTATCTTTGTTGAAAATATTCGGTATTTTGCAAATAATAGCATCAAAAAATAATCCAATTTCTAAAGCTTTTTATACAATAGTTTTTGATTTTTCAATTGATGAGGAAACTATCAGATAAAGACATTGAGAAAATAAGGGAAGAAGCAAGAACAATGAAATCTAGATACGAAATCGCTAGAGAATTTGGAGTTTGTCACACTGTTATTTACAGATATACAGCGGATATTCCAACACCTAGAGAACGACGACCTTACATCCGTGGGAAATGCCTTGGAGTATTTAAAAAAATACTATCTGATGGATACATTTATTCAGGAGAAAATGGTAATGAAATCAGAAAACTTCAATATCTTCTTCCAACAATAATTAAACGATCACAGTTCAATGGAAAATCAATCTATTATCTTGAGGATAAAAATAAGATTGCTCTTGAAAGCATGATTAAAACACATAAAAATAGGGTTATCAAGTATAGGGATCTAACTGCTCTTTCAAAGTTATTCAATGTTAAAATCACAAGTTATGAAAAGAAGGATTTATTTGATAGGAAAACTGATAAAACACCAATTATCCGTAGGAAAGATGGCGGATATTTATCTAGTTATAGTAAATATCAAACTAATTTGGATAGTTTTTAGTTTCCCTCTCATTTTTTATTTTTTAAAATTGAAATATCTATTTAGTTCTATTGACTATTTTTCTCCTGTAAAAACCTTGTTCCTTCTCATTTTTTTACATTCGGATGTACTGTTCTGCAGTAGTTCCGAATGTAACTTTTGAAATAATATTTTTGACATTTATAACATGTAATATTACTAAAAATTGTTGATTAAATATTAAAAATGTGGAAAATTAGAGTGCATTCGGCTGGTGTTTTCGTCAATACACCATCAGTAGTTCTAATTTAGATTACGGGGTTATAAATAAATTAATATCATTTATAAGGAAAGATGTGATTAGATTAAATCTAAGAAATGCAATTTATTCATTAAAAATTTGATTCTCTGCATATTTAATATAATCAAATAATTCAATATTAAACTCTCTAAAAAATAGTAATGAAGCAACGCTTGAAAATATATTTTTTTCATTACTTATGTTTTTAATATTATTTATAATCTTATTTCTTTCACCCGAATTATAATTAATTTTTGTTAATATAAGAGATGTTACATCAATTATTTTTTTTTCATTTTTTTTATCATTAATTTCATACGAAGATACAACGGGAGTATACCCAAAAGGAATTAAAATTTTATTTATATCAAAATTTGGTTCTAAAAAATTATTTTTTTCAGTTAAAAGTTTTTTTTTTATCACATATTTCATAAAAATTTTAGCTTGATCTGGAGAGAACCATTTTAAATCAACTGAGAGAGAAAGATAAAATTCTGATTTATCTAAACAACTTTTTCCACTTCGTTTAAAAATAAAGGATATTATTTTTTTCGCATTAGATTCCAATACGTTCAAACTCCGAAATTTTTTCAATATCTACTAATAAACCTTTAAAATCAAATTTATTTATGTAATGTATATCCTCTTTTCTCGATAAATATGCATATGAATTATTATTGTTTACAATATTTCTAATATCACTATTATCTTTAAAATCATAGTTACTCGTTTTTTCATCATTTAATATAACAAAACCATTGACATTTTTTTTTATCAAATCATTATTTGATGACTGGAAAAATTTTTTGTCAATATTCATATATATTTCATTTTCTAATATTTCATTAATACTTAAGGTATCAGCATTTATTACCAAATTTTTTCTAACAGTTATTTTAGATGCACCTGCAACAATTGAGTCAACTATATCTCCAAAAACCCTTGGACCAGAATCAACCCATAAATCATGATTTTTAGATAATTTTTGAAATATACAAAGGTTTGGTCGATTTTTATTTATTCCATCATGATCAAAAATATATATATATTCATCTTTGTATTTTTGTAATAAAATCTTAAAATTTTCAAAATCATTATAATTTGAGTTAACAATTTTTCTCTTATATATATGAATAAGTGGAATAATATCCATGGAATATCAAAAATAAAATTGATTTTTAAATTTTTGTATAAAGATATTATAATAATATTTTCTCTTTATTTTTTAAACGTTCTTCAGCTTCAGCGATTATTAACCTTGTTTTTAAAACAGTATCTGGATTAAGAGAAATACTATCAATGCCACATTCAACTAAGAATTCTGCAAATTCAGGAAAATCAGAAGGAGCTTGGCCACAAATACCAACTTTTCGTTTAGGTTCATGATTATGAGCTGTTTTTATAACTTGTGCAACTAATCTTTTAACAGCATCATTACGTTCATCAAAAATGGAAGCAACTAAATCAGAATCTCTATCCAAACCAAGGGTTAATTGCGTAAGATCATTTGAACCTATACTAAAGCCATCAAATATATCAGCAAACTGATCTGCCACAATCACATTTGAAGGTATTTCACACATTACATAAATTTCAAGATTATTTTCTCCTTGTCGTAATCCAAATTCATTCATGACCTCAATTACTTTTATTCCCTCGGCTGGTGTTCGACAAAAAGGAATCATCGGTTTTACGTTAATAAGCCCCATCTCATCACGAACTTTTTTTATTGCTCTACACTCAAGACCAAAAGCTGGTTTAAATTTTTCATCATAATATCTTGAAGCACCTCTCCAACCAATCATAGGATTATTTTCTTTTGGTTCATATAGAAATCCTCCAATTAAATTAGCATATTCATTAGTTTTAAAATCAGACATACGAACAATAACATCATTTGGATAAAAACCAGCTGCAATTTTTGCTATTCCTCTTGCTAAGGTATCAACAAAAAACTCAACTTTATCTTGATAACCTATACTTCTCTCATCTATTTTTTTTATAACCTCATTAAGTTTCAAATTTTCAGATGACACCTGTTTTAACTTCTCATATTCAATTAATGCTAACGGATGAATTCCAATATGAGAATTTATAATAAATTCCTCTCTAGCTAAACCAATGCCATCATTTGGTATTTGCCCCTGAGTAAATGCTTTTTCAGGAGTTCCAACATTCATCATAATTTTCGTTTTAGTATCTGGTAAACTATCTAATTTTAACTCATCAATTTTATATTTTAATAACCCCTCATAGATTTTTCCAATACCTTCTGAACAATCAACAGTTACATTAGAAGCATTAGAAATTTTTGATGTACCCTCACCAGTTCCAATAACACATGGTATACCTAATTCACGTGATATTATTGCAGCATGGCAGGTTCTACCTCCTCTATTTGTAACAATTGCACTGGCAATTTTCATTATTGGTTCCCAATCGGGATCTGTCATATCTGTAACAAGAACTTGACCTTGATGAAACTGATTAATATCTTTAGCATTTTCAATTACATTAACAGTTCCTTGTCCAATTTTACTTCCAACTGCTTCACCCTCAACTAATATGTTTCCAATTTCTTCAAGGATGTATGTTTTTAATATAGCAACATTTTTTTGAGAATGAACCGTTTCTGGCCTTGCTTGAACAATAAATAATCCTCCTGTTTGACCATCTTTTGCCCATTCAATATCCATGGGTTTTTTGTAATGATTTTCAATTATTATTGCCCAATTTGCCAGATTTAAAATTTCCTCATCTGAAATTACAAATCTTTTTTTATCCTCATCAGATACATCTTGCTGTTCTGTACCATGTTCTCCATATATCATTCTTTTTTCTTTAGATCCTAATTTTTTTTCAAGAATTGGCTTAAAACCTTTTATTAAAGTAGGTTTGAATACATAAAACTGATCTGGATTAACTGTTCCCTGGACTACATTTTCTCCAAGCCCATAAGCACCCGTAATATAAACAGCATTTTCAAAACCACTTTCAGTATCAATAGAAAACATAACACCCGATGATGCAAGATCTGAACGGACCATCTTCTGAACACCTACAGATAGATAAACACTAAAATGATCGAAACCCTTATCTGTTCTATATGATATTGCTCTATTTGTAAAAAGAGAAGCAAAACAATCTTTAACTTTTTCTAATAACTCCTCTTCTCCTCTAACATTTAAATAAGTTTCTTGTTGACCCGCAAAACTAGCATCTGGTAAATCTTCAGCAGTAGCACTACTTCTTACCGCTACATCAACGTTATCTCCATATCTTTGTTCCATTTCCTTATAAAATTTACGAATTTCCTTCTCCAGGTCTAAAGGTATAGGTGTTTGTTTTATTAAATCTCTAATTTTCCCCCCCCTTTCTGAAAGATTATTTATATCATGGGTATTAAGATCAGATAAAATTTCTTTTATCTTATGATGAACACCTTCTTTTTCTATAGTATATTTATAGGCAAATGAAGTAATAGCAAAACCTGATGGAACATTAACACCTTTATCCCCAATATTTCTTATCATCTCACCTAAAGAAGCGTTTTTCCCCCCAACTAAGGGGATATCATCAATTGTTAATTCTTCAAACCATTTTATGAATACTTCTTCCATTATTCTTCAACCTCATAATAATATTCAATTTTTTTTTCGTAGAAATCGATATCCGATATTAATAATATTCCTTTTCCTATTGATAATCCCTTATTTTTAAATTTTTTTTAAATAATCTTCTCTTTGGGAAAACAAGTTTTTCTTCTCTCTTTTTTTATTCATCGATAATATATATGAAAATAAGATGGGGGCTGCGATTGTTACATCACAATATACAACTACATCATTCTTTAACTGATTTGGTTTAATTTTCCCCCAAGAAACTGCTTCAGAGGGGGTAGCACCAGAGAGGCCTCCCCAATGAGGGGCGTCTGCTGTTATTTGGATAAAATAGTTATGGCCACCTTTATCAATATTCATTATCTGGTTAAGCATAGGTTGAGTCTGCATATAAAAATTTTTTGGAGCACCGCCTCCTAATTCAATCGCACCAGTTTTATCACTTTCTTTAACAATTGCAGTTGATTCCAATATATCTAAATCTGTATCGATAACGATTCCTTCATTGTGGAATTTTAATTTAGCAAGGTTCATACCAATAGAGGAATCTCCTGGTGAGGGGGTAAATATTGGGACGTTGTTTTCAGAGGCTACCGCTAATATGGAATAATTTGGTTTCTTACTTAGTTCTAACAATTCTTTTCCAATATAATTATGAAGGTAAGCCGATGATACTGGTTTAGATGGTGAAATTTTTTTAAAAATTTTTTGAATAAAAATATCTGTTTTTAAGAGAGTTTCTTCAGGTATAAAAATATCATATATTCTAACAATTTTATCTTTTAATAACTCTTTATCATCAGCCCTGAAATCCCCCTGATATACAGGTAAATCAAGGGCGAAATGAATATCATGGTATAAATTTGCTCCTGTTGATATGATAAAATCTACTAAACCCTTTTTGATTAATTCGACTATAAATCCACCTAATCCCGTTGGCGTTAGAGCACCAGATAATGTTAAACAAATTGTTACATCTTCTTCAATCATCTTCTCATAAATTTTGCAGGCCTCTGATAATCTTCCACCATTATATGCACCTGATTTTGAATAATATTGTATTAAATCATTAATAGATGGGTTTATTAAATTAGGTTTTTCAGGATAAATACGATCCTTTTTTAAAAATTTACTTGGTATATTTTTCAATATTAATCCTCCAAAAAAACAGCAAAAGCAAGTACAGTCATCCACAAACCATTTTTATCCCCTTTGGCTGTTTGAGTTATGCTTCGAGTTCTTACAAATCTACCACTCATTTTATACTCTTGTTTTCGTTCATCCCACGCCTTATCCGGATCAAAAGCAAGTCCTAATGTAGTTGCAAGCATTGTAGCTGCAAGATCTTCAGCATAATCACCAATTTTTTTATTAGTTTCCCCATAACTATGGTGTTCAGAGATATATCCATAAGAATTTTCTTTACGTGGAATTGCAACACCTATGGAAGCACCCAATAATCTATGAGGTTCATTAGAACTATTCCTCGACATAACACAATACGTGATTTGACCTGGCTTTAATTGAGATATACCTTTTTCATTAGTTATTATCTTACAGTTCGGCGGAACAATACTAGAAACTTTTACTAAATTACTCTTTTCGATGCCTGCATTACGAAGAGCTAACTCAAAGGACTGCAATTCATTTTTATGTTTTCCAACACCTTTTGTAAAAAAAACCTTTTTTGGTACCATTAATTTTTGTGAATAATTGCTATCTTATAAAAATATCTAACAATTTTTATATCTTCTCATCCATCTCAGAGGTATTATCATTTGATTTACTCTGTTTCTTCAAAAGATCTCTCATTTGTTTTTGAATGTCAACTTGTTCTTTTTGAAATGATACCTGTTCTTGTTGATACTGAGTTATTACACTACCTTGAACTTGATTTTCAACTATTTTTTTTATATCTTTATATGGGAAAACTCCGTGTAATTCATAATAGCTTCTAGTTCGAGGAGTTTGCAATTCTTTTCCTCCTCCAAAAAGACCTAAAAACTTAACTTTTTTTTCTCCCATTTGAACTCCTCCAGCCGCGAAGGAGTTATCACTGCCAAGACCAAAACTAGATACACTAATAGGTATTATTGTACCAAAACCAAATATTTGCCCCAAAATACCCTGTTTAGAATTAATGTCTGAAATTTTATCATATCTAAGAGTTCGTTCTTGTTTTGTAATCACTCCCCCTTTGAAAACAATTCGTTGATTAGAAATTATATACTTGTGTGAACGTCGATATAATTCGACTATTAAAAAACCTAAAATTGAAACAGAAACTGAATAGAAAGGGATGAAAATACTAACTTCATTAGAGTTTCCTAGCCAGAATAATATTACTATCCCTCCAATAAATATCCCAAGATAAAAAAAGAAAATACGCCATCTTATTGTAAGTAATGATGCTATTACACCAACAACCATTAGTATTATTCCCCATACAGATAATGTAAGCCAAGGATTTAGAAAATAATCTTTAAATTCTGAAAAATTAACTAACCAACCAAGGAGTATACCCCAGAGTATTAAAAAAATACAAAGTGATTGAAGCCCCATGAATGACAAAGGATGAGGGGATAATATTTTCTCAATTTGCTCATTTTCTAATAATTCGTCTTGGTTCATCTCTTCGTCCCTTACCTAGTTTAAATAATGAATTCATATCAATATTGGTTTTAAATTTATTGGTATTTTTTTTCAAAAGAATAATTAAGGCTATTAAAGTGATAAAAATAGTAAGTAATAATGATATACTGTTCTGATAAGGTATTGGATAATAGAAAAAAATCAAACGTAAGAAAACATATGAAACAGGTATTACAAGATATGGTAAAATTTTTGATACTCCTTTAATATTGTCAGTGAGTTTGATTAGCAGAAGGATCATATGAGTAATTATTAAAGATACAATTGAAATAATTGAAAGCCAACCCAATATTGTAAATATAGTTATATACAAATTTTGCTCAGTTAATATTGAAATATAAAAAAATATATATGAAATTAGAATTAATATTAGAATATAAACAGGTTTGTGTAATATATTATACCTAATATTTTTTAAATCATATATCATGTCAACTTTCTCTTGGTTTTTTTCTCCAATAAAACTTGGCCTAATACCCATCCCCATAAATATTAATAATATTAGAAAACCAAGATGGAAAGGATGTAAAAGATCAATAGTAAATAAAAAATTTAGAAATCCTGAAGAAAAATTATAGAGATTGATACCAAAACTTATAAAATTTTCAGAGAAAGTATAGCCAGTATAAGATATTAAAAAATAATCTGAATTAATTAAAAACAATAAGCAAATTAGAATTAATATGCCAGGTATGAAAAAAGGACCAATAAAAAGAAAAGCATTGGATGTCCACCCTAATAATCCCCTTCTTACTTTTTTTGGTGAAACTTTACCATAATTAACACTTACATAGAAACTTGATATTCCACTTTTTGTAACAGTATAACCTAAAGCATGACACATTGTTTGGAATAAAACACCAAGAAAGTTTGAAAACTTAATTAAAGCATCATGGTTATGACTTATTTGAGATAAAAAATATTTCTGACTTTCAATAAATAAAAGTTGAATAAACCAAAATAGTATTACACCAAAAATTAATGCTAATGGCGCAAATATTACAATATCTATAGGTGATCCATCCATATATTCAAAACTGTAATAAGTCAAGTATTTATTAATATCTTTTATCTAAACAATTTCTAAATTTATAATATTACCAAAATTATTGTATGATTTAAAAGATTTTATATCATAGGGATAAGCAGAAATAATATGTATCCTGCCATGTTTTTGAAACAATTGAAGATCAGCATTTGATGGAAAAAATGAAGTCGACGGGTGACTATGAATCGTTCCAACTATGTTAAAATCAACGGGCATCATATGCAATTGAAAAATTGTATGTGAATCGCCTTGGATTGTACCAGGTAATATAATTATTTCAGATATAGTATATTTATGATCACTATCAACACGTAATAAACCCCCAAATTCATTAGGGTAAGTTGATTTTGCAGCTTCAAATATCAAATTAAGACATTGTTTCTCAATTTTCCAATCATAAAATATTTTTTCTTTATTTTTTCGACGGCGAATAAATAAATTCATTTTATCTTACAAGCTTTAATCTTACCATTTGATAAAAAGATTCACCAAATCTAATAAATTTAGCGGTTTTTTCAGACCCTGACACAATAATATCACTATCGGATGAAACATTTTTTGAGTATTGTCCATCTATTACAATTTTAGTTTCTTTACTTTTTGGTAAGATTTTCACATTTATTTTTTTAGCTAAAGGTACTACCCACGGTCGAGCTGAAAGCCTAAAAGGTGCAATAGGTGCTATCAAAATAGCATTTAGAGATGGATCTAATATTGGTCCACCCACACTTAAAGCGTAGCTTGTTGAACCTGTTGGAGTTGATAAAATTACGCCATCTGCTCCAGTTGTTTCAAGTAATTCATTTTCAACTATGATTTGATAGTACATTATTTTCGCGATTTTAGCTGTTTGTATTGTTACTTCATTTGTAGCATCAGGAAGCCTATTTCCATCAAGAACAATTTTAAGCTTTGATCTCTCTTCAATATTGTAATGACCATCAATTATTTTTTTTAAACCATCTAGCGAATATTTCGATTCAACTTCTGAAAGAAAACCCATCCCTCCAGAGTTAATGGCAAAAATAGGTTTTTCAACTGCTCTTAAAGCTCTTAATATTGTACCATCCCCACCAATGGTAATTACGATATCAGATTTTTTATTTATATTTTCTAATGAATAACCTTTTTTTTTAAGTTCTTTCGCTAAACTCAATTCTGAAAATATCTCGCCATAGTCAAGTAAAAAATCATAAATATCTAATCCTAATGATAAGGATTTCTTCTTTTTTGAATTACAAATCAATCCCCATTTCATATCTATGCCTTCTTAAGAGATTTATCCGTTAATTTTAAAAGAGGCTTTAATCTCATTAATAAAGTAGGATGTTTTAATACTAATGCTTTGACTAAACTCAGTGTACTAAATTCTTCAAATTTGTAATCCTTTAATGAGTCAGCTAACATATTTAAGGTTTTATCATCGAAATCAAGCATTATTTCTTTTACAATATAATCTCGAATCAATTTCGTTCCAAAAACCGCCTTCCATTTTGTTTCATAAATTGATAGAGTTTCTTTGTCAAATCTATGGCTCTCAACTGCTTTTCCAATTGTTTCTCCTGCAATTTTTCCTCCTTGTAACGAAGTTGTTAATCCACCTCCAGTTATTGAGTCTGCATGTCTTGCAGCATCACCTACTAATAATAAGTTATCTCTAACTGTTTCAACTGGTTTTGCAACTGGCACTGCTCCAGCTAATAATCTAATAGATTTACCATTTTTTAATTCATTATGATTACTAATAAATTTATTAAGAAGTTTTAAAGGTAAACTTGAATCACTAAGGCTAGCTAAAACCCCAATTCCAACATTAAAAGTATTTTCTCCTTTTGGAAATATCCATATATAACCCCCTGGTGCAAGTTTTTTACCAATATAAAATTCACAATAATTAGAGTTATAATCGATATTAGTTAGAGTATATTGTGCACATGTTTCCAAATCATAAGGTTTTAGTACTGTATTGATGCCTGCCCATTTTCCAATTTTTGATTCAACACCATCAGCACCCACAATAATATTTGCATTAATTTCAAATTGCTCATCAAATCTTCTAGCTTTTATACCTGTAATTTTTCCATTTGTTTTAATCAAACCAGTAACCTCAGTATTTAACATTATATCTGCTCCAGATCTGGCAGCACGGCGAGCAAGTTCTTGATCAAAAATATCTCTATATACAACATAACCAGTTTCATTTCCAGCCATTTCTTTTGAAAGTGATACCATAGTTCCATCAGGAGAAAATATCTTAGCCCCATCCATTTTACTTGCAATCCATCTCGTTCCTTCAAGCATATTCCATTTATCTACTCTTTGACTGATTCCTTCTCCACATAATACAGGAACGCCAATTTCAGTTCGACGTTCTAAAATAATCACTTTTACACCAGACTCTGCAGCAAACCTTGCAGTAACAGATCCAGCAGGGCCACCTCCAACAACTACAGCATCATATTCCATTATTTTTTATCCTCCTTAATTGCACCGATAGGGCAAGTTTTAATACAGATTCCACAGTTTATACATTTTTCATCTTCTAAATATGCTTTAGAACTAATCATGGATAATGCATCTTGGGGACAAATAGATATGCAACCACCACAGGCTAAACAAATTTTTATATTTATCTTTATTTTAGGCTTTACCATAGGATTCACCTCGTATAATACCAGATGCTATTAAATGCGCAATACGTATCGGTTCTGGTATAACACCTCGTATTGTAGAAATCTTTATTATTTCTTTTGCTTCATCAATAGAAATTCCAAAACATTTAATATAAATAGGATTAAAATTTGTTTTAATCTCATATAAACTACCTTTTTCAATAATGTCTAATCTACTCTCCCAATCTGAAAAATTTTTTATTAAGGCATTTTTTATTTTTTTAAAATCTGGTTTGTCTCGAGTAATGGTTATTACAGGTAAATTTGTTTCTAAAAAAATTTTTTCAATATCTATAACATTAAAACCACAAAAAGTAATCCCATCTATCAGTAAAGCCTTCAACTGTTTTTTATATCTTGTTTTATTAGCCATGTCTATACATAACATTGTAGCATCGTGTCCATCGACTTTTATTTTACGACTAAGAACTCCTTCTAAATAACTGCCTCCTCGCATTATAACTCCAATTATTATTGAATATTCATCTGCAAACGTAAAAGGAGAATCATCAATCCCTAGCAATCTAATCTGTTTTTTCATTACCAACATTTACAAAATAAAAGAGAAATTAATAATAATTGCTATATAGAATCTCTTAAAATCTGTTTTAAATATTTATGATGAAAAAACCTAGATAAGGGAACCAGGACTATAATAGAGATAAATGTCCTGTTATCTTGTCGATTAAATTATTAGGTCCAGGGCCAAGGCCTAAAACAGTAATAGTTCCAACAGGTATTTCTGTATGCCCTGCATCTGAAATTAAAGCAGATGAAATGTTTAAACTATCTGCTAGTTCCTTCAAAGAATAGAAATCATCTAAATCATTTGTTTTTAATATTGCTTTTTTTGCCCCATCATCCATCCATTTTCTAAACCATTTCGATTTATTTTTTTTTGTCAATAAGGCACATTCAACAGCAGCATGAGCAACTTGAGCTGCAAGTTTTCCCTCTGATAGTTTTAAGTCTTTTCTTGTTACAATAACCATCTTATACTCAAAGTCCATTATTTTTTCCTCGAATTTTTTATTCAATGTTACTAAAAGAAAACTCACGCCATTTTTCTCCCATTTCAAGAGCTTTTTTTTTATCTACTAATCCTTTAACAATTAATTTATCCTCATCTTCTTCAACATGTTTTAATGGAATGCCTAGATATTTTTTCCCATTTTTTATAATAATAATATCCTCATTTAAAGCAATACTTTCTCCTAAGTTAACACCTAAACCATCTAAAACAAATCGACATAATAAATTATTTTCATGATTTTTAATATCTGAATATTTCTCTTCTTTCTTTCTTTTTTTCCCAGAAAAAAAGAATACCCCTCCAATATAATCCACCTTATTCATATCTTGACAATTCCTTTCAAATTTAGTAATAAATCCATAATATCTGCGATTCTGTTATAAATCTTTTTAACTTTACATTTTTTTATTCATGGAAAAAAAAGATGATGTTGTAATAATTGGTGGAGGCCCTACTGGGTCATTTGTTGCAGAAAAAATAGCATCAAAAGGATATAATGTTTCAATCTTTGAAAAAAAGGATAAAATTGGAGAACCGGTAAATTGTGCTGGCCTAATCTCCCCTAGAATATTTGAATTATGCAATATCAATAAAAAACAAATTATTCAAAATAAGATAAAAGGGGCAATAATTCACTCACCTGCAAATAATACCATAAAAATTGGTGGCGATAGAGTCCACGCTCTAGTAATTAATAGGAAAAATTTTGATCAAGCACTCATCGAAAAAGCCTTAGATGAAGGGACAGAACTTTATTTGGAAAATAAATTTATATCTGGAGAAAAAAATGGAGAGTATATCGAAATAAAAATATCAAAAAAAGGAAGACATAAATGTAACTTATTAATCGGTGCGGATGGACCTAATTCAAGAGTTAGAAAAACTTTTTCATTTCAAGAACCAAAAGAATTTCTCACTGGAATTGGAGCAGAAATTGAAAACACAAACTTAAATCCAAATTTTGTTGAAATCTTCATTGGAAATAATTTAGCTCCAGGTTTTTTCGCTTGGATAATTCCAACTAATGATTCAGGAACAACTGCTAGAATTGGTTTATGTGTTAAAGAAAAAACAAAATATCCAGCGAATTATTATTTTAATAATTTTCTGAAAAATAAAATAACCTCAAATTATCTAAAAAATATTAAAATTAATAACATTATTGGAGGTATAATCCCACTTGGTCCTCTTGATAAATTTTATAAATCAAATGTAATGCTTGTTGGAGATGCAGCTGCGCAAGTTAAACCCGCGTCTGGAGGGGGAATATATACTGGATTAATGTGTGGAAAGTATTGCTCAAGTATTGCAATAGAAGCAATAAATAATGATAACTTTACTACTTATTATTTAAAAAAATATCAAAAATTATATCAAAAAAATATTGGGAGGGAATTAGAGAAGGGTATGAAATTTAGGAAGATTTTCAAACGTTTAAATGATAATCAAATTGATTATTATATTGAAAAATTTCAAAATAAAAAGATTATTGAAATAATATCAAAATATGGGGATATTGATTATCCCTCAAAACTAGCTTCAAAACTATTAAAAAAATCACCCTCTCTTTTAAAAATTGCAACTAAATTGATTAAATAGATAAATTATTTGGAAGAGGGTGGAGGTGGAATATAATACTCCCGTTCCTCATGGACGTTATGATTTTCTTTATTATCTTGAATGAAAATACCTTTCTTTATTTTTCTTTTTCTTTTTATAATAAATATTAGAAATGCTAAAATTAATGTGATTATTAGGCTAATTATGCAAGGCATAAATAAACCTAAAATGTAAATAAAGGAGGGTGTAATAACTAATGAAACTAACTCATTTAAAGTAGAATCATTTTTATTAAAAGATACCTCAATATAATATTCACCGTTTTTTGATATGTTTAATAGAACTCTCTCTGATTCATTATTTAATTTAATTTTTAAGCCTTGAGGAAAAATTATTTTATATTTTATATTCTGATTTTTAACACCTGAAAACGTTAAATTTTGTTCAATAATATCTAAAGATGGGGGGAATAATGAAAATTTGAAAGGTATCGAATAAACAACATTAGAATAGGATGAAATTTTTATTGGATTATCATCGCCCATTTTTGCAATATCTTCATCCCATGTCAATGTCTCCTCAAATTTTAATTCATCAATTATTCCCTTTATATCTAATTCTGGGAATATATTTTTAACTCTAACTTCAAATAATTTTGTTTCAGATGATAAAAATGATTCAATACTAATATTATCAAAAATTTTTTCATCTATACATAATCTTAAAACATCAGAGTTATAATATTTTAAATAAATTTTATCAGGTAATATAAAATAATCAGGTAAAAGAGTAACATTTCTATTCTGAATTTCTTGTATAAATAAACCAAATGTTAATTTTGTTTTACCAGTAAATAAGCTAAGTATGTTCAAATCTGTTGTTTTAACTAATATTTCAATTGAAGTATCTATTTTTTCTTCGGTATATTTTTCTGAAGTATTTGATGTTATATTTCCTAGAACAACACTCGTATCATTCCAAGAATAAATATTTTTATCATTTAGATAAATATTGTCCGGTAAATTTAAAATGATAGCATATGGATAACCAATGGTGTCAAAATTATTACCAAAATTGATATTGAAAGACGAAATATTAGATTTTGCACCTGAATTAATTAAACCAAAAAAAGCATTAGAAGAGATCCCAAGAAACAATAAGTTAATATCTTCGTCTGAAAAAATTGCTTTTATTGGAGGTTGATTATCCATATTTTTTATATTGAATGGATTAGAGCAATTTATAGTGGAATTGACATCCCATTTAAAAGAAAAATTTAGGGTTTGATTAAATGAAGAAGCTTCAATTTTTGGTGTTATATCATCTATAAAATATTTAATTGAGGTATCATAAAAATCATCCCAAGTTATAAAATAATTTTCTATAAATAATCTGATACCATCTGAAGGAATAAAATTCAAATTTGTAATACAATTTGGTATTTCAATTAATTGGGTGATATTAACACTATTAGCGCTAATTGATAGATTTAGATGAGGGTTAATGTTATAATTACAGTCAATTGTAAATTCTAATTGTATATCTTCTTTTTCTAAATTAGAAGTTGGGTGATTAAATTTTAAGGCAAATTCTGCGATTTTGCTATAATTTTCCTCTTCATTATTTGAAATATACCATTGAATAATGTTATCGTCTACAATTCCAGTTGTACGATGGTACCCAATTGAATTAGGTAAAATAAAATTAAATGTAATATTCCATCCCGATTCAGCTATTAGATTAAAAGTATAATTTACAATTGCACCCATATCTAAAACACCATTTATAAAATCTGATGCAGCAAATTCATGATCAAAATTAAAAAAAGCAGAAGTTAAATTGATAAAATATTCATCATAAAATATTCCATTATTAAATGAGGGTAATTCATTTAATGAATGAATATCTGCTTTATGAAAAATTGTTTTAATTTGTTTGGTTAAGGAATTTTTTAAAGCATATTTTATTGCACCCATTTTTTCTGATTCGGTTTCATTGATATTTATGATTTCATTTTTATTATATGATATTCCGCTTGCGTCAAGTGTGATTTTTTTCACATTTGTAGTTATATTAATGATTAGCTCTGCTCCTGATAAAATTTCAATATCAAAAATTGTATCTATACTATCATCTAAATGATTATCAGCCGATGTTTTAATAATAAAATTAGAACAAAAAAATAGTAAGAGAATTACAATAAAGGACCTAATTTTATTTGAAAGCATAACACCCTCATCCAACCCTAGTTGTAAAACTAGATTTCTTATAAAAACTTTCTTACAAAAAAAATTAAAACTTATTTTTATTTCATTAAATTCATTATGAAAATAATTTGTGGTACAACATCAAAATCAATCGGAATAGATCTTTCGAAACTTTTAAGAATTCCAATTGTTGATACAACAATAAAGAGATTTCCAGATGGAGAATTATATATAAGAATTTTGGATAATATAAATAATGAAGATATAATTTTAATTCAAAATACGTATCCAGATTTCAACATAATAGAATTATTCTTATTGCAAGGTGCTATAAAAGAAGCGGGCGCTAATAAAATAATTACAATAATACCTTATTTTGGATATGCACGGCAAGATAAGATATTTGAGAAAGGAGAAGCTATCAGTGCAAAAACTTTAGCAAAACTTATTAGTATTAATTCTGATCAAAT
>JAJISJ010000002.1 GCA_022848765.1 Thermoplasmatota archaeon | reverse complement strand
TTCTATTTTCATACGATTTTTAGTTCCTACTGTACGTCCTATTCTTATTGCTTGTTTTTGATTATCAATATCTTGAAGTTCGTTAATATTATGTATTAATACCTCCTCGAAACCTGATGGGTGTAATCCTCGTACTTCTTTTGGCCCTCTATATCCAACTCTCACTTTATTTGGTCTATATTTCAAATTAATTCTCATTTTTGATGTTAATCCATCTGGTCTTCTCCAATTATGAGGTATTCTTTTATATCTAAACCATTCCTCTCTTAAAAATGTTGGAGTTCTTTTTTTAATTTGTTTTCTTATTTTTAAATTTTTTATCTGATCTTTGGTTAATTTTGGTTTTTTCTTTACAACATATTTTTCTTCAGTTTTGTCCTCAGTTTCTTTAAAGGTTTTTCCTTTTTTTTCTAGTTTTTTCTCTTCAGGTTTTTTAATATTATTTTTTTCTTCATCTTTTTTTATTTCCTGTGTTATTTTATGTAAATCATTTGATTTAATTTGATTAGATACTTGATTTTTGATCTGAATTGCTAATTTTTCATTAATACCTTTGATCTCAGCAATTTTTTCGATTGATGATTTTTGAATTTTTTCCAAGGAATCGAAACCATGATTATATAGAAGCTCAGCTTTTGCATTTCCAATACCTTTTATAATTGAAAATTGTTCAATAGTCTCCTCTTTTGTCATTTTATTTTTCTCCTTTACTAGTTCGATATACTCCATCTTGGAAAACACGTACGTCTCTATTTCTAACTAAAGTTGCTCTTTCAATATTAGCTACTGTTTGTCCAACCTTTTCAATATCTATCCCGTGGACAGTAACGTCATCTCCTTCAATATCAACATTTACACCTTCAAGTATTAATGCTTTTCTTGATGCTCTTTCACCTAGAAAATTTTGTATAATGAAATCCTTTCCTTCAACAGAAAGTTTTATTGGAAAATGGGAAAAAACTGTTTTCATTTTATACTCAAATTCCTTAGTCGTCCCTTTAATCATGTTATTAATATGTGCTATAAAAGTTCCAAACAAAGCTTTTTGTTTTTTTCTAGGATTTTTACAAATTAATGCAATTATATTATCCTTAATTTTTATTTGAATTTTTGGATGAGTAAATTCTCTAGATAGAGAACCCTTTTCGCCATTAATAGTTAATATATTGTTTATTATAGTAGCTTTAATTCCTTCTGGAATTGTAATCTCTTTTTTAATATCTGGTATTCTTGCCATAAAACATCACTCTTTAATAGATATAAGCCAAAACTTTTCCACCAACACCTTTCTCCTTTGCTTCGGTATGTGAAATAATACCTTTTGTTGTAGTTAATATTAATAAACCAAAATCACGAGCTGGGAGGTATCTTGATTCCCATTTTTCCAGATTTTCTCTTTTTACTGGATATCTTGGTTTTATTACTCCACAATTATTTATATTTCCTATTAGTTTCACCTGAAAATATCCTGCTTTTCCATCCTCTTTAAATTCAAATTCACTAATGTATCCTTTTTCTTTTAATAAATTTAAAACACCACCAATTATTTTAGAGGAGGGTTGTATATGGCATAATCCTTTACCCTTAGTTTCAGCATTTTTTATTAAAGATAATGCATTTGCCAATGGATCATTTAACATGTTTTTTTTCGCCTCCTATGAATATTTTCTAAAACCCATATCTTCAGCTTTTTCACGAAAACACTGACGACACATATGTAGCCCATATGCTCTGATAAGCCCTCTTTTTCTTCCACATCTCTCACATCCCTTGACCTTACCGTAAATTTTTTGCCTCTCTTTTATCTTCATTCTATGACCTCAACTTTATACTTTTCTTTGAAAAACATAATTGTATCTTCTCTTTTGACTTTATGTTTATTTGGAATTTTTCGACGAAGTAAACGGCGACGTTTTATACGGTAACCTAGTTTTTCCATTGTTATAGAAACATCCATACCAAAAATACCAATATTAGGATTATATTTTTGACTTTTAAATAGAGTATGATCAGGAATACCAAAGGAAATATTTCCCTCATTATCAAATGCATATTTTGCAATTTTATTTTCTCTTGTTTTAAGAGCTTCAATTAAAAAGTTTTCAGCATCTTTTTTTCTTAAAGCGACTTTGCATCCTATCGGCATTCTTTTTCTAAGGCTCCACTCTTTACTTGTTATCTTTGATAATGTTTGAACTGGTTTATGGCCCGTTATGTCTTTAATTACACTTTGAGCTTTTTCTAATCTTTCTCCTGCCTCTCCAACCCCGATGTTAACTGTAATCTTTTCGATTTTGGGTCTTATTAAAAATCCACCCTCAATTTTTTTATTTTCAGCAATCATAGAATTTTCACCTCAGGGATCGATATTACAGCTTTATTCTTACCTATCGGAAAAATATATTCCTGATGAGTTGAAAATTCATTTTTTCCTTTCATTTTAGCAATGTTAGATTTTGAAGATGGAATGATTATTAAATCCTCTATACTTGCAATTTCACCAATATGGCTACCTCCAATTATCATTGAAAGGTTGCCTTTTATAAGAGGGTATACATCTATAATTTTGTTATCATTAAGTTGAATTTTTAATGCATCACCTTTTTTATATTCATCTTTATTTACTATTTTGTTTTTACCATCATGTAGATTTAATTGTGTTTTTTTCCCCTTTAGTATTGTTTTCCCCTCTATTCTACATAACTTCCATTCTGATTCTTTAAAATCAATTGGAGATAGTGTTAATTTTCCAGATTTATCGAATGATATTCGATAATATTTTTTCATTTTTGGAATAGATATTATATCCATAAACCCGCAAGGAAATTTGTAATTTTTTCGTATACAGTTATCAACAAGAATTTCTCCATTAACAATTAATCGTTTTGCTTCTTTTAAGCTATCGCATAATTTAAGATAATCTCGAATAATAAGGCCTAATGATATCGATTTATTTATCGGATGCGATCCTGGTGATGGTTTTATTGTCCATTTGTTTTCTTTTCTATGCAATCTTAACACTCTTGGCGCGTTCAATCTTTTAAGATGTTTACTCATTTATTTTCCCCCTCTTTTTTTGTTGATTTTGATTGAGTTTTTTTATCTTTCACCTGACTTTTAGTATTAACTGTCTTCACTTCAACAGAGTTTTTCTTTTTTGATTCTTTCAATTTTTTATTATCAGATTTTTTTACAATTTCTTTTTTAATCTTATTTTTTACTTCATCTTTTCCTTCTTTATTAGAACCTACAGTTAATTTTTGTTTTTCACTAGTTTCATCTGTCTTTTTTACTTCATCTTTTTCTTCTTCTATTTCCTTATCTTCCTTCTTTTTTTCTTCTTGGATTATTTTTTCCTTTTCGGTTTCAATTATTTGCTCTTTAGCTTCCGTTTCAACTTCTTTTTTTACTTCATCTGATAGATTTTTTTCTAGTTTTTTTCTTCTCCATTTATCAGTTAAATTCAATTTAATTATTAACAAATTACTTGCATGAATGGGTTTCGGAATTTTTTTCCCATCAGCTTTTGTCATAACAAGCCCCTCAACTTCAACCTGTCTTCTTCTTTGATTTACACGTGTTATTTTACCATCGTGACCTTTGAAATTGCCTCTCATTACTTTAACAGTATCTCCCTTTACTAACGTTATTCGTCTTTGATCATATTTTAAAAGTAAATTTTCTTCTAAATGAGAAGATATCCACTTTCTTGCTTTATGCATAGGTGCATTAAAATATGCTTTTCTCTGTTTTCCGGATTTTAAAGATTTCATTTTTTCATCCTCTCATACAATTATTGATGCAGTTGAAGCTATTCTAGGCCAACGTTCAGCAGCTTCTAGGGCTACTGGACCTTTTATCATAGATCCTTTAGTATCACCATTTTCAGCAACAATCACTGCAGCATTATCTTCAAATTGTACCATTGTACCATCTGGTCTTCTAAAAGGTCTCCTTTGACGAACTATCACCGCTCTTAATAACTGCCTTCTCATATCAGCTGCTCCTTTCTTTACACTAATTATCACCATATCTCCAACACCAGCTTTTGGGTAACGTCGTTTAGTTCCTTTCAATTTTGGAGTTGCTATTATTTCCACAATTTTTGCACCGGTATTATCAATACAATCTAATCTAGCTCCTGCAGGTAACCCTCTCATCGCTCTTCCAGCAATTCCTTTCATATGAATATCTCCTTACAATCTTTCTATTACAACAAATGATTTCGTTTTACTAAGTGGTCTACATTCAGCAATATTTACCTTTTCTCCAATTTTTAATTCAATACATGGTGGACAATGTGCTGTGTATACTGATGTTCTTTTTTCATATCTCTCATATTTTGGAACTAGATGCATATATTCTTTTTTTACTTTGATTGAATTTTGCATTTTTGTAGCAGATACAACTCCTGTAATTATTTGTCCTCTAACAGATAAATTTCCATGAAATGGACAATTTTTATCATTACAATTCTCAACAGGAGGTTTTACATTTAATCCAATATTTCTAGCCTTTTTATTTTCTGACATTGATCTTTTCACCTTGTTTTTTTTATCCTATCTTCAGGTCTATATGCAAGTTTAGATCCGTTTAAAATTATTTTATTCCCATTATATTCAAATTCAAATTTAGAGATTCTTTTTTCAATACTTTTATTTTTTTTTTTATTTACCTTTATTATAAACATATTTTTTGTTTCATCAATAATAATCCCCGATTTTCCAATCCAACTTGGATCATTACATTGATTTACATTAATAGGTAATCCAATGAATTCTTCTTTTGCAAATATTTTTTCATTCATGACTTTCACTTTTCTGCATTGTTAAATTTTATATTTTGTAATTATTCTATTTATAAAACATCTACTGTAAAGCCCATTTCTTCTAAAGTTTCTTTTACTTTTGTTCTGTGATCACCCTGAAGTTCTATTTTTCCTTCTTTTATTGTTCCACCACTTGCACATTTTTTCTTAAGCTTGGTTATTAAAGCATCGATATCTAAATCACTTGAATTTATTCCTTCAACGATAGTCATCATTTTTCCATATCTTCTTTTATCAACACTTATATCAATTTTTTGCTGTTCCTTTGCTATTTCTTCACAGACACAAAGTTCTTTTGGAAGACCACATTTAGGACAAATATTACTCATCTATTGTTCTCCTTTTTCATGCATGATTGTTAACATTCTTGCAATAGAAGTTCTCAACTGCCTTATTTTACCAGGAGATGGAGGCGATCCACCCATAGCTGCTACTCCTCTCTCATGCATGAGATCTCTTTTTAATTCCTCAAGTTTTTCATATCTTTCTTCTTTAGTAAATTCTCTAATTTCCTTGGCTTTTAAAACCATCTTATACATCCTCTTTAATCAGCTTTCCTAATTTTTTAATAATATTATCAGCGGTTTTACCTCCAATACCCTCGATTGAAGATATATCCTTAGCATCCATTTCATATAAGTCTTCCAATGATTTTATTCCAGATTTTTCAAATTTTTTAACAATAGATGGCCCGATTCCAGGTATTTTTAAAAGCTCTTTAATATTAGTTGTTTTTTGTTTTTTTACTGGCTTTTCCTCAATTTTTGCTTCAATTTTTTCGACATCAGGAATTTTTAATGATATTTCATCAGGTAGTCTAGCATCAGGTTTCATAATGCCCACTTTCACGCCTAATACTCCAGCTTTTAATTTTGCAATTGCAAATCCTCTTAGCATTACTTCTCTTGCTACTTCTCCACAGTATTTGATATGTCCTTCTGTAAATTTTTCGGTTCGATGTCTTGCACCCGTTAATTTTCCAGCAATTACTACTTGACAACCTCTAGCTCCAGAATTCATAATTCTTCTTACAGTTGAATGACCTGCTCGTCTAAAATGCCATCCTCTTTCCAAAGCTTCAGCTAATTTTTCTGCCATTATCTGAGCATTTAATGAAGCCTTACTACCTGCCTCCTGGATTTCTATCTGTGGATTATCAACATTAAATTTTTCTTTAATTTCTGAAGTAATTTCTTTAATTTTACTGCCACCTTTTCCAATAACCATTCCGGGTCTTTCTACTATTATATTTATTCTAGTGCCCATAGGGGTTCTTTGGATGTTCATACCACCAAATCCAGCCCCTTCTACTTTCTTTATTAGAAATTCTTTAATTAGAATTCTATTTGTGCTTTCTCTTATGAATTTACGTTCCCCTGCCATTAATCTACCTCTTTAAGGATTATTTCAATATTTGTGGTTTTTTTATTTTTGTTTGTTGCTCTGCCCTGGGCTCTTGGCATGATTCCTCTTATAATTCTGCCTCCATATGTTGAAATGTGAGATATTTTCATATTTTCAACATCGAATCCTTTATATTCAGCGTTATTTTCTGCATTTTTAAGAATTTTTAACATATATTTTGCTGCTTTTTGTGGATAACTACCTGGGCCAATACCTTTTTGATGCGATATTTTCCCTTTATGAAAAACTGCTGGAAGGGATTTTTTCATTTCAGTTATTTCATTTAAATATTTATCCGCATCTGTAGTTTTCATTCCTTTTATTGCATAAGCTAAATTCATTGAATCTTTTGGAGAACAATGAAGTTCATATCCATATGCTTTTGCTGTCTTATCTGGATCTATATTAATAGAATATTTTTGCATTTTACATCACTTTAAAGGCATAAATTTAGATGATCTAGTTGCTCCGACACCAGGTCCAGTATGTTTTACTTTTGACCTAGTTAGAGCAAATTCACCAAGATAATGGTCAATCATATATGGTTGTATCTCAATTCGTTGAAATTCCTTACCATTGTGAATATCTACTCTATGGCCGACAAAACTTGGTATTATTATCATATCTCTAAGATGGGTTCTTATAACATCTCCTTTCTGAGATTTTTCAATATCATTTAATAATTTCTCCTGTTTCTCTGTTAACCCTCTTTTTAGAGATCTTCTTGATCTTGATGTTAATAATGGTAATAATTCTTCAATTGAAAGTTTTTGTAATTCTTCAATTGATAAACCGCGATATCTGAATTCTTTTTTACGAACGTCAATTTTCTGTCTTTTTAGTTTTCTTCTACTTCTCGCAGAACTCTTAAAATTCGCCTTTTTTGCCATATTATCTACTTCCTCCCAGTTCTTGAAGCTGCAACACTGCCAACCTTTCTACCGGGTGATGCTCCACGTTTTACAGTATATGGTTTTCCAACATGTTGATGACCACCACCACCATGTGGATGAGCTACAGCATTCATTGCTACTCCTCTTACAGTAGGATACTGTTTACCCCTTGTTCTATATGCATGGAATTTTTTCCCAGCTTTTAGGAAAGGTTTATCTTTTCTTCCACCACCTGCTAAAACACCAATTGTAGCTCTACATTTTGATTGTAATGTTTTAAATTGACCTGAAGGAAGTTTTATTACAGTTTTTCCAGATTGATGTGATACGACAGTCGCATAACCTCCACTTGCACGAACAAGTTTACCTCCATCCCCTGGAGTTATTTCAATATTGAAAATTGGTAAACCTTCAGCGATATTTTCAAGTGATATAACATTACCAATTTTTATCTCAGATTTATTCTCATTGTATTTTACAGAATCTCCAATTTTAATACCTTCTGCAGCTAAAAATAATCTTTTTTCATTATTTATTTTAACTTTTGTGATAGGTGCTGTACGTCCTGGATCATGGATGATATCTTCAACAATTCCAGTTCCTTCAATTTTATTTTTATTATATTTTATTCTACCTCTAAATCTATGAGTTGGCGCATTATATCTGCCTTTAGTTCTTCCTCGACGCTGTTGAATCAATTTTTTTCCCATATTTTAACCTCTAGAATATCCCAATTCTCATTCCTATATCTTCAGCTTTAAAATCTGGAGTAAAAGTAATTATAGCATGTTTTCCATTTTTTGTAATCAATGTATTAATTTCTTTTACCTTAGCTTCAAACATTTTTTCAATAGCTTGTTTTATTTGTTTTTTATTTGCTTTTCTTCTTACAACGAATTCTAGTGAATTATTCTTTTCCATAAGATTCATTGTTTTTTCAGTGACATATGGATGAAAAATAATATCATAAGGGTCCATTATTTTATACCCCCAATTTTTTCAAAAGCAGATTTCGTAAAAATTGCAAGTCTCCCTGCAACTCCACCTGGGGCTAGATGTTCGATATTAAGATTTTTTCTATTTACAATATCAACTCCAATTAGATTGTCTGAACTTTTTATTATATTCTTATTTTCCGAAATAATAAGAACAGATTTTGGAATTTTATATTTTCTACCTCTTCTTTTTCCCTTACCTGCACGAATATGTTTTCCATTAGATGAACGTATTAAGTCGTCATAAATACCAATTTTTTTAAAGAGATCAATTACATCTTTGGTTTTTTTAATTTTTTCAAACTTATCATCAATAATAATAGGTAGAGATATTTTATCATCAAATTTATGACCTCTTTTAGTAACCAATTCTTTATTAAAAGTTGCTGCAATAGCTGAATTCCTTGCAAATAATTTCTCCTTTACATTAATCTTTTCATTCCAATTCTTCTCAGATTTTGGAGGATGAGCTCGTCTCCCTCCAACAACACATGGTGCAAGTGCTGCACTTCTACCTTGAGTAAGTCTTGGAACTCTAGACATGCCACGTCCTTTGCCTATTGAAGCTGTTGCGTGTTTAGTACCAGCAAAGATATCGGATCCATATGGTTGTCTTTTATTTGAATGTAAAACATTAAAAGATTTTTGAATAAGATCTGGTCGATACTCTGTTTTAAAAATATCTGGTAATTGGATTTCCTCTTTTTTACTACCATCCAATCCATATAAAGATACTTTTGCCATAAGTTTACACTCCTTGTTTACTAGTAGTTGAAATATAACTTATTTCAGGTTTTTCAATCTTGACACCACGTTTATATCTAATTGCATCTCTCATCCCAATTAAACGTTTAACTGGGCCTGGAATTGAACCATGTATAAGAATATACGAATTTCTAACAAGACCGTAATGTGGAAAACCACCTGTAGGATTTATCTCTTCACCATTATCACCAATTTTTAAAACACGTTTATTATATTCAGTCCTTTGATGATACCCCATCTGACCAGCTTGGGGAACTGTGGCTTGTACCCAATTAGGATGCCATGATCCAGCAGTACCTATCATCCTCCTATGTTTAGAATTTTTATGAGATAATAATTTTACGCCCCATCTTTTAACATGACCTTGAAATCCTTTTCCCTTAGTAACAGCAATAATATCTAGCATGTCTCCTTCAGCTATAGTATCATTTATTTTTATTTCCTTACCCAAAATACTTTTTGCATATTTCATCTGATCGTCAAATGATCCACCACTAATTCTCATCTCTCTAATATCAGCAATTTTTTTTGGGACACCTGTGATAAGCTTAGGTTGAGTATATACAATTACACGAATTTCATCAGAATCTTTTAAAACATCCCAATTTTTTTTCTCTTTCTTTTTGTTTATTGTTATCCTTTTTGATAATTCTTGATCAATTTTATCAACCCAAATTTCACTACTTGTCTGGAGACCATAATATGAATTTTTGTAAGCTCTTACAGCTAAGATTTTTATTGGCGGTGTTTCAACAACTGAAACAGGCATCATTACTTCTCTTCCAGAGGTGGTTGAAGTTGGTCTGTAATCAATCACAAAAGTATGTGTCATACCTACTTTATATCCTAAAAAACCTTGAATTTTCGGCGTATCTTGGCCCTCAGGCCAACTTTTAATATGTGGAGTTTCAGCTCTTGCTCTTTTACGTGGTGAAAAACCCATTGAACCTTTTCTTGGACGATGTGGTGCAGGCATAATATAACCTCTATGATTAATATTTTATCAATTATTTTGAATTTTTATCCAAACCGTGACATTTCACAAACAGCAATAATTTGTTTTTATGCTGTTGGTTTATGGGTTTCATTTATGAATTGCCCAAATTATGTCTGGTATAGATAAGGAAGATAGGCATAAGAAAAAACATATTTAAATGTTGTTGTTACCATTCTTAGAATTTAAATTTGAATATGGTTCAAATAAATTTATATAATATATTATTAATTTGAATAGAAATCCTTATTTTGCAACAATATATTAAATTCTTATAAATGAACTTTTGTGTTACTTGATAAAAGTATAAATAGGGATTTCTGAATGCCTGATAAAAGGTGAAACACTATGAATGACAAAAAAATGGATCTTGCTGGACCTGGAATTGGAAATTATAATGATTTAGAAAATATACTTCCAAAAAACTATACTGCCCTATTAAACAAAAAAGATACTCAAATAGCTATATCTTTATTAAAATCATATTTTGAAGAAAATTTAAGTAAGGAATTAAATTTAATAAGAGTCGAATGTCCTTTGATTGTAGATAAACACAGCGGAGTAAATGATTATCTTGATCGTGATGGATCAAGAACACCTGTTGAATTTAATTGTGGTTTAGGTTTACAAAAACCTATTCAAGCTCAAATTGTTCAAGCGGTTACTAAATGGAAGAGAATGGCATTAAAACAATTTGATATGATTCCCGGAGAAGGTCTTTATACAGATATGAGGGCTGTTAGAAAAGATTATTTCCTTGATCATGATCATAGTTCATATGTTGATCAATGGGATTGGGAAAAAGTAATCAATAATGATCAACGTGATATTAATTATCTAAAAAATACAGTTGAAAAAATATGGAAGGTATTCAAAGGTTCTGAAAAATATATTCAGAAAGAATTTCCTTTACTTCATTCAGAAAAGTATGAAAATCTTCCAAATAAATTAAAATTTATACATGCTGAAGAAATACTTGATATGTTTCCAGATCTACCAAGAAAACAAAGAGAAAATGAGATACTTCAAAAGTATCCTGCTGTATTCATTCTTGGAATTGGATGGCCACTTGATGATGGTTACCCTCATGAAATGAGGGCAGCGGATTATGATGATTGGGTTACAGAAACAACTAAAATTAATGGGAAAAAAATGCATGGTTTAAATGGCGATATATTGGTATGGAATCCAGTAACAGAAAGAAGGCATGAATTAACATCAATGGGCGTCAGAGTTACTAAAGAGACTCTTAAAATTCAATTAGATATGTCAAATCAAAAACATTTTCTAGATATGCCTTACCATAAAGCAATCATAAATGATGAAATTCCACTAAGTATTGGAGGCGGGATTGGGCAATCACGTACATATATGCTTTTATTAAAAAAGGCACATTTAGGAGAATGTAGTGTTACAGTATGGCCAGAAAAACTTAAAAATATATGTGAGAAGAAAAATATTCACGTTTTAAAATAATCAATTATTGATACTTTTAATGCACAATAATTGTATTTTTAAACAATTTATATTTGCATCATTTGAGAAAATTACTTTTAAATAATTTATTCAATTTATTAGGAAATCTAAAAATTAAATATATTTTTTAACCATATCTTCAACAGTACTTTTAAGATCATATTTTGGTTTATACTCAATTTTTTTTCTTGCCTTATCAAAACTAATTAATCTAGTTGTTCCTAATGATTTAACTCTAAATCTGGTTAAGGAAGGTTCTTTTATATTTATGTTCTCATCTAAAAAAGCTGCGATATACGCAATAATATATGGGATATTTTTATCTGGTGATTTAACTTTCAATTGCATACTTACTTCATTAAATAATTCTTTAATTTTACAATAAAAACTAACAACGTTAAAGGTATCTCCAATTTTATCTTTTTCAAAAGCTAAACGTAAACACTGTGCTACATCTGCTGGATGAACTATTGAAATGTATTGATCGCCATTGCCGATATAAATCATTTTTCCTTCCCTGATTTTATTAATTATAATGTTTGAACCTATACCTCCTTCTCCTAATACTAGTGGTGGACGAATGATGGATACTTTTAACTCTTTATTTTTTTTTAAAATATTTTCACCCTCAAATTTAGATTTATGGTATATATTATAAGGATTAATGACTGATTTTTCATCTATTTTTTCTTTTATATTTGGAAACCCATAAACCCCCGCAGTACTTGTGTATATTATTCTATCGATTCCATTTTTTAAACAAGCTTCGACAATATTCTCTGTACCATTAATATTAGTATTAAAAATTTCATCCTTTTTACCGCAATCTGTTGCATATGCTGCGTTATGAAAAACTACATCCACATCCTGCATTGCAGATAAACAATCTTTAATTTTTGTTACATCACCTTTAATAATATCTATATTCTGAATATCCAATTTTTTCTGTCTTGTGAAAATTTTCACTTGATAATCATGATTTAAAAGGTCATTAATTAGATATTTTCCTATAAAACCGCTGCCGCCAGTTACTAAAATAGTCATAAATTTTACAAATTATATCATAATATATAATCTCTATGAATTATTTAAAAAAATAAATTTCATATCATTAGAGAGTTATTTTTAATATAACATAGGAATTATACGCCATGGGTTTTTTTTCATAAATTCTATATATTCTTTTCCAAATTGTTTAATCAAATGTTTTTCTTCATCCAATATACTCCATATAATTATTGGAATTGCTATAATTGCAATTACAAGTGCAAATATTGAATAAAAAAACAAAGCTAAACCAAGTCCGACAAAAATCAAGGATGTATAATGAGGATGTCGTATATAACTAAAAATTCCTGTAGTTACAAGTTGACCTTTAAAAGTTTTATACCAAAATATTTCCCATTTAAAATAAATATATGTCCCGATAAGAAAAATTATTAAACCAAAAAAAATTGTTAAAAACTTATCTAATGGTATTTGCCATATATTGTAAAATGCAGTTAAAGGTCCAACCATAATAATTAATAAGATAGGTGCATAATGGGCAATAAAAAGAGCTCTCAACTCTTTTGGGGGTTTATATTTAAACATGTTAATCCTGAAATTATATAAATTGTATACCGCCTTCTTTTATTTCAATATCTTGGGGTTTTAAGGTATGTTTAGTATTTCTCATTTTCATAACGGACATTTTTCTTCTATTCATAGTTGGATCAAAACTTAGAATTATTACTCCATCAGCTAAAAATTCTGAGATTCCATCTCTTGAAAATAAAGATGACCCCATCGGTAATTCCGAGGTTACAATGGATGTTGATTCTGTTGATTCTAATGCGTTTATTATGTAATGTAAATGTAATCTTCTAATTGGTAAATTGGTATTTGGTGGATACTCTTCAGAATTAATTATACTTATATTTGATTCGTTATTTTGGCTATAATTTCCATATATTGGCATCTCAGATAAAGGCGTTATAGAATCTAAAACTATCCTATCAAAATTTCCAGATAAAATTTCATTAACCATTGCTTCATATATTAACTTCTTATTAATGTTTAAAAATCTAAATTTTACTGATTTATCTTCTATTGCAGATTTAAAATCAAATCCAAGTTTTTTAGATTGGATTATAAGACCATCTACTTTTTTATCTAATGTTAGAAATAATCCTGTCTCATTTTTATTAATTCCCTCATATAGGAATTGAAATGAAAATATACTTTTTCCACTTCCAGGGGGTCCAGAAACTAAAGTTATTGATTTTTCTGGTAATCCTCCTTCAATTATTTTATCAAGTCCAGTTATTCCTGTATTTATTCTGTTAATAAATTGATTCTGTTTTGAATATATGTTCATTTCCAATGCATCACCCCAAAGTTGTATAGAGGTTCGTATATATTATTTTAACCTTGCAAATATAAATTTTACTCTAGGTTTTTTTAAAATATTATATTTTTAAAACATGATTAAAATACTTTTCTATTAATATATAGAAATATTTATATAGTTATTAAAATAAAAATGTTAGTGGAAGAACTTACAATTGGTATCTCGATGTTGAAAAATATTAATATTTGGATTTGGTTACAAAATAATAATATTATAAAAGTTATTTCTAGTGTTGATGATGGGATAATTAAGATTTATGATGAATGCAATAATTTAATTTTAAAAAGAACTGGATTGTCTAAAATTCAAGTTAAACAAATAGAAAATAATATTGTACAATATGGCGCAAAAAAATTAAATCGACATGCAGATGCCTTTAGATATCTATAAATCCACAACTATTTGATCTGGAAATATTTCAATTCCATTTTCATTAATTTTCATTTCATATATATTTTTTTTATGATTACTATATCTCATTTTAATTATTTCAAATGCTCGTTCATGTTTATTTTTTAAATTGTAAAGAACTACAACGCCATCTGCTAAAAACTCTTCAATTCCTGAATTACTATAATTTTTATTATTTGAAGAAATTTCAGAAATTAACAATGAAATTGAATTTGAATCTTCAAAAAATCCAAATAATTGCTGTAAATAAGATCTAAAATTTTTTTCTTTTGTTGCGGATACTTCAATTATTGAACTTAATGAATCAACAATTATAATATCTGGATTAAAATCATTTGGAATTTCAAAAGGTTTAATTTTATATGAGATTTCTGTGGCAGAACCAGAACCATCAACCGAACCAAATTTCATTCGTAAAATATCCATTGGATTAATTTTTTGAATAATTAAAGAACCGCAATCTATATACTTATCAATATTCCATCCAAATTGGTCCATACTTCTTTTAATTCCTTTCTCAGATTCTTGAAAACTAATATAAAAGCATTTACCACCATTTTTTAAAATATTATAAGATATCTGCCTACAAAATAAACTTTTACCACTACCAGTCGTACCTGAGATTAATATTGAGATGTTTTGAGGTATTCCCCCCTCATGAAATAATTCATCAAAACCGTTAATTCCCGTTTTTAATATAGAACTTTCGCTTTCATTTAAATATTCAATTTCTTCCATTTTCTATATTCCATTATTTATCATAAATAACTTATTTTTTCAATAATAAATCTCTATTTATTAAATAATCCATCCAGGACTTATTTGAGCATATATATAAGTTTCTTTATAATAAAAATTAATTAATTTATTTTTTCTTGTAATTTTTACATATGAAGAACCATTTCCAAGGTTTACATTTTCTTCAAACAAATAATCTAATAGATCGTACCAGGCTTGGGGATACTCAGTTGTTATATTAATATTTGAAATATTAGTAAAGGAAATCCAATCATTATCAGAATTTGAAAAGTTTGTTCTTATGAAACAATTTTTATATCCACTTGTTTGATTTTTTCCTGAAATACCAATGATTATTGGTATATCATAATACATATTGATTTCATTACTTCTGTTTTCAATATTAACTGTCGGTTCAACTCTTACAGTCTCCCCATCATTTTGTTTAAGAATGATACAACCACCTTCAATAGTATATATTTGATCAACAAAATATGAATTTGCTGCTTCATATCTTATCGAAGTAAGAGGTATTTTTTTTGCCCCATAATCAATATTAATCATATAATCATCATTATCTATACCAACAATAGTTAGTTCTCCAAAACTACGAGCAGTAACAAAATATGGTAGTTCTCTACTACCTAAAGTAATTGTAGAGGTAATTGGGACATCTTTTTTTTCCATAGATTGTATATCAACAACAGCTTTTAAAAATGAAAATTGATTTTCAATCTCCTCCATATGGTCAGATTCTCTTTGTTTCATTATTTCAGGTATATATATTAGTTGAATTGTTGAAATTATTATTGAAACAAGAGCAACAAGTAAAAGTGCTTCAATAACTCCTGCAACAGCCTTTTTATCGTTAATAATTTTTATTTTTCCCATCTTTTATCCCTTCACAATGTAAATAATATATAACACAACTCTAACTTATAATTTTCTTGTTTTTTTAACAAAATAATGATTTTAACATTTAAAATAAAATTAAAATACTAATTTTATATCCCCTATTGTTGAATACTATTATATTGATAATTTTATTATCAACACTAAAAAGGAGATCAAATAATGGAAATGACTTTTGCTGAAAAAATTCTTGCCAAATATTCAGATGAAAAAAATATAGTCCCAAATAAAATAGTTAATGTAACTCCAGATCATCTTTTAACCCATGATAACACTGCAGCAATAATTCAAAAAATACAAAATGAATTGGATAAATATGGAATTTATTCAAATAAAATGCCTATAATTGTTCTTGATCATGTTATTCCTGCAGCTACTGAAAAAACAGCATTAAATCATAAAAAAATTAGAGAGTTTGTAAAAGAATTTAAAATTAAAAACTTTTTTGATGTGGGGTTTGGTATATGCCATCAAATTGTTATTGAAAAGGGATTTGCCCTTCCTGGTAAATTAATTTTAGGAAGTGATTCGCATACTTGTTCATATGGTGCAGTTGGAACTTTTTCTACAGGAATTGACAGAACTGAAGCGGCTTCTTTATTATTATCTGGTGAAACATGGTTGAAAGTACCAAATAGTATAAAAATTAATTTAAAAAATAAATTACAAAAAGGGGTTTATGCGAAAGATACAATATTAAAGATAATTGGTGACATTTCTGCTTCAGGAGCAAATTATTGTTCAATAGAATTCCATGGTGATGTAAATGAGTTAACTATTGATGATAGATTTACTATAACTAATATGGGAGTTGAGATGGGTGCAAAAAATTCAGTTTTTTTAGTTGATGATGTTACGATAGGTTATCTAAATTCAATTGGAATATCAAAATCTAATTATGATATAACTTATGCTGATAAGCAAGCTCTTTATATTAAAGAATTTGATTATGATTTATCTCATATAGAACCTATGATAGCTTGCCCCCATTCAGTTGATAATGTTAAGCCAGTTGATGAAATAGAAGGTTTAGAAATTCAACAATGTTTTATTGGTACTTGTACAAATGGTAGAATCTCGGATTTAAAAATTGCAGCTGAAATTTTAAATGGGAAAAAAATCAGTAAAAATGTGAGATTAATTATTTTACCTGCATCAATAGATATTTATGAAAATGCCCTTAATTTAGGGATAATTAAAACTCTTGTGAAATCTGGAGCAATCATACTTCCACCTGGATGCGGCCCTTGTTTAGGAGCACATCAGGGAGTATTAGCTCCAGGGGAAAAATGTATTAGTACTGCAAATAGAAATTTTAAGGGTAGAATGGGCTGTAAAGATGCTGAGATATATCTTGCAAGTCCTGCTACTGTAGCAATTTCTGCTATAAAAGGGAAAATTACTAATCCAAAGGAGGTATTATTATAATGAAAATATGGAGATATGGTGACAATGTAAATACTGATATGTTGTTTCCTGGTAAATATACATATTCATGTAGTACTGCAGATGAGATTATCCCACATCTCTTAGAAGACTTAGATTCTTCTTTTTCAAAAGATGTTAAAAAAGGAGATATAATTATAGCTGGAAAAAATTTTGGATGTGGTAGTTCCCGTGAGCAACCCGTTATTGGTTTAAAAGCAGTTGGAATTAAAGCAATTATTGCAGAAAGTTTTGCGAGAATTTTTTATAGAGCATCGATCAATCAGGGCCTTGTTTTAATAGAATCTCCAGATTTTGTAAAAGCTTTTTCAGGAAATGATTCTATTGAATTAAATTTAATCAAAGGTATCATTAAAATTAATAAGAAAAATTTTTCTTTTCCAAAATTACCTAAAGAAATTACAGAAATCCAAAACTCTGGAGGATTATTAGAATATACGCGTATAAAATTAAAGAAAAAAAATAAATAATTATTTAATCATCTATTATAAAAATAATATCCCCCATCTAAATATTTTTTTGAAATTTCTTTATATGTTTTTGCATTTTTTATTATTATTTCTTTAAATTTTTCATCTTGTTTTACTACTTTACCAGGTACACCAACTACTAGACTATTCTTTGGAATTACCTCATCAGACTTAACCAAAGCATTAGCACCAATTATTACACCTTCTTCGATGTGAACTCCATTTAAAATTGTCACATTCATACCTATTAAGCAGTTGTCATCTATTATTGCCCCATGAACAACAGCTCCATGTCCTATTGATACATTTTTTCCAATTCTTACAATATGTTCTTTATCCGTATGAATAACACAACAATCTTGAATATTTGTTCCATCATCAATGTATATAGAATTCTGATCTCCTCTTATTACTGCATTTGGAAAAATTCCACAATTTCTCCCAATCTTTACATTCCCGATAATTATTGAACTTTCTGCAATATAACTAGAGAGATGAATTATTGGTTTTATTTTTTCCATTTTAATCTTGTTATCTTTATAATTTTTTTATACTTTATGTCTTACTTTCACTGCTTCTCCATAATTTAATTCCATCATGTCAATTCCATTCAATTGAGCAACTCCTACCCCACATAATTTTTCATTTCTAATAATTAAAACCTCGTCGCCAATTCTTATATCTTTATCTGCCTTTTTTATGCCCGGTGCAAATAAAGATCCTTTTAATAAGAAATCATCAAATATTTCTATACAATATCTATTTGAATTGAAAATCCTTTTAGCACCATAAGTGGTTAAAGAAATAAAACCTCTTTCTTTTGTTAACATCCCCAATTGAAAATTTTTATTAAATATTTTTTGATAAGGGTATCGTCCTTTTATTTTACAATCTTCAATTAATGTTTTAGCCATATTTTTGTTAAATTGATAAGATAAAATAGATTCAATATTTTCAATTTTCCTTTTTTCGAAATTAACCCTTGGATAATTTTTACTTACTTCCTTTAAAACATTATATAATGAGTTTAAAGATTCTTTAGATGTGATATTGCCAACAACTTCTGTGTTTATTGAATTACTAACAATAACCGATATAAATTCTCTTATATTCTTTGGAAGATGTAAAATAATTTTATCATATTTGTTTTTTATTAAATAATTTTTCAGCAAAGTTAAAATTATTTTTTTTTCTTCTTCATCCCACAACCCTGTTACGGGAATATCATAATTTGAAGCAGGATAAATCAATTCAAGCTCCCTTGGTACTATACCCATAGGGGAAGTTATAATTATTTCATGTATAATATGGGGATTTTCTAAATTAAATATTTTCTCTCTAAATTTTTTATGAGATTTTGAAAAGGAATAAGGTTTTTTTGCAGAACATGGTAGAAGTAAAAGTATTTTTGAACTATCTGGTTTTTTATATCTATCAATTATTCTTTCTTGAAATCTCTTAATTTCAACTCTATTTAGAGCTTCTTTAGTTGTTACGATTAATTTTTTCTTTTTTATTATTGGTGTTTTTTCTTCAATATAACTGTAATGTTTATCATCTAAAATTCTTAATAAAGCTGTTGAATTAACATTGGTTTTTGATCTTATTTCTATGAGATCTCTTAAAGATCCATTAAATATATGATTTCTTATGCATTTAATTTCATTTAGTAATAATTCATAGTTATGTTTAAGAATTTTTTCAAAAGGCATTGATGAAGGGTTATCTCTATAATTCTTACAATAGTTACAACTACAAGGAATTTGCCTCATTTCATTTATATTTTGATTACCTGATGAAAAAAATAAATTATTTTTTCTTGCTGTAATAATTGCAGATGTACTATCAAATAGATCAATACCCATATAGGTAAATAATGAAAGATTAGAAAGATCAACAATGGTTGGTAAATATATTAAATTTTTATATCCAATTTTTTCTCTTAATTTAACGATTAAATTCACAAATTCCGTTTGTTTTTTTGATATATTTAATGAATTTCCAATTATAAATAAAATATTTTCCTTTTTATTTATTTTTTGGATATTCTTATCGCTATAAACAATATTAAACGAATTATTAAAATACTTTGAATTTGGTATTCCTATACTAACAATATCTCTAATATCTTTTTTATAAATATTTTTTAATTTAATTGGGGTCTTTTTTGTATTTTTGTTTTTTGAGGTTAATAAAATATCTGCAGATTCAGGGATTTTAAATCGAGATGTTTTTAAAAATAAAATATTTGGTGTTATTACTGTATTTTGATTAATTTGCATTGCACAAATTCTAGCTGGGCCATCTCTTGCTTTTATTATTAAATCCATATATATTCTATATAAATTTTTATTTTATGAAATTTGGTATTTTAATGTCTAAAGTATCTTTGTCCTGAAAATACCATTGAAATATCATGTTCATTTGCTGCATTTATTACCTCATCATCACGGATTGAACCTCCAGGTTGAATTATTGCTTTAACTCCAGCTTCAGCAGCTACGTCTATTCCATCTCTAAATGGAAAGAAGGCATCACTTGCCATTATTGAATTATTAATATTTGTTTTTCCTTTATGCGTTGCAATCCATGCTGCATCAACTCTAGCGGTTTGACCTCCACCAATTGCAACAGTTTTAGTATCTTTAACAAAAACCACTGAATTTGATTTTATATGTTTAACACATTTTACTGCAAATTCCATAGATTTTAATTCATTTTTGTTTGGTATTTTTTTTGTAACAATTTTCCAATCATTTTTGTTAATAATTTTTATATCTCTTTCTTGAGATAAAAAACCACCTACAATACTTTTTATTACAAATCCTTTTCTAATAATTTTTTTATCTAAATCTTTTAACATTATTAGTCTCAAATTCTTTTTTTCACTAAATATTTTTAATGCATCTTTTGAATATGCTGGTGCAATAATAACTTCTAAAAATATTTTTGAAAGTTCTTTTGCAATAATCCCATTAACTTCTCTATTAAATGATACTATTCCACCAAATGGTGAATATGTATCAGTTGCATAAGCATCATACCATGCATTCAATAAATTATGATGACTTGCAATACCACAAGGGGTTGCATGTTTTATTATCACACAAGTTGGATCATCAAATTCTTTAATACATTCAATAGCACAATCACTATCTAAAATGTTATTATATGAGAGGTCTTTGCCTTGTAGTTTTACTGAATTTGAAATGCAAGGTTCAAGAATTTCAGGTATTGATTTATATAAAATTCCTTTTTGATGAGGATTTTCACCATATCTCATTGATATTAATTTTTTTAATGCTATTACTTTTTCATTAGGGAATCTTTCATTATCTAATTTTTCTCTAAAATAATTGGAGATTATTGAATCATATATTGATGTGTGAGTAAATGCTTCAATAGCAAGTTTTTCCCTTTCTTTAATGTTTAAATTTCCGTTTAATTTCAAAGATTTTAATATAGGATCATATTGTTTTGTATTTGTCACAACAATAACATCTTTGTAATTTTTTGCTGCAGCTCGAATTAATGTAGGACCTCCAATATCAATATTTTCAATAACCTCCTGCCATGTTATGTTTTGTTTTTTTATTGTCTCTTCAAAAGGGTATAGATTACATATAACTATGTCAATTGGTTTTATCTTGTGTTTATTTATAGTATCCATGTGTTTTTTATTTTCCCTAATTGCTAATATACCTGCATATATTATTGGATGTAGTGTTTTTACTCTCCCATTTAACATCTCAGGAAAATTTGTTAATTCTGATACTTCTTTAATTTTTATATTTGATTTTTTTAAAAAATTTGCTGTTCCGCCTGTCGAAATTATTTCAATATTAAGTCTTTCTAAACCCTTTATAAATTCAATTATATCCCCTTTATTTGAAACACTAACTAAGGCTCTTTTTACATTCATTATTGTATCCAAATGCGCATATATGATAAATTCATAAATGTTTGGGTTTTTTATAAAGTCTATCAGATTCTATCGCATCCAATAAATTAATATTACCTTTTAATACAGACATTGCGGTTTTTTCAGATATTGAAAATTTACCCTCCGTAATTTTTCTACTTTCTTCTTGAATTCTTTTGATATCTCCTCTGGTAATTTTTATCGGTTGCATTTTTTGAACTTTAATACCATTAATTAATGCAATAGCTGCTGCTGCTTCGCTATCTTTATTATATCTTCCTTTATTTTGAGTTATAGTAGTTTTTTTTTCGTTTACAATTTCGATTGGAATATCTAGATCTATTAACAGATTTATTATTCTATTTCGATGAATTAGAGATCCATCTCCTATCCTTATTAATGTACTAATTGAAGGGTATTCTTTTAAATATCTTTTAATAGATTCTAATATTATTTCTGGAGAATTTACATTTGTTTTTTTTAATATGATATCGTCTGCAATTAAAGCTATTCCAGGTTTTTCGCCTGGATCTATTCCAATAATTAATCTTGAATATAGATCTTTACCAACTATCGTCTGAATTGCTATATCTACAACTTGATCAAGGTTATCATAAATATCCGCTGCAATTACTTTTTTTAACTTAATATTATGAAGCTCATCGTGTGATGTTATTATTACACCAATTTTATTTGAAATATTTTTTTTAGAAGATAAGGAAATATACGGGATTTTTCTTCTTTTAAGAACTTCTAATAAATCGTGATATAAAGAAAAATTATTTGTATATACTCCAATTTTTTTCATAGTTTTAATTTTTTTAATATTACATCTGATTTATTATTAAAATTCATCTTTCCCATCTCATCTTTCCATCTAGATATTTCGTCCAAAAACAGCTAAGATTATCTGTTATGATTTTTTCATAATCAACAATATATATTTTTTCGTTATCAATTTTATCAAGATGTTTTCCTAAACTTAATTCATCAAGATTATTACGTAAAAAATCCTTAATATCAATATAATCCCGTTTTATTTCAACAAAAATCCTATCATTTTTCTCATATGGTTTTTTTATTGTTTTTTTATTATTTTCCCATTTTTCAAAAAAACTTTTAACATTTTTTTTATGTTTAACAGGTGGTCCCATATGTTCATATGTTTCTGAAAGAGGTTTTTTATCTAATTTTAATATGATAAAGATTTCATTTTTTATTTCTTCGATATGATATAAAACATCTGATATCTTAAATCCATATTTTTTTGATGTAACTGATATTGATTTTGCAGCTTTTCTTATTTGTGGATATAAATTTTCAATTATTATATCTGGTTTGGGTAATATAACTCCAATGAATAAAGCATCTTGTTTTTTAATTTCGTTTTTGATTTTTTTTATTGACCAAGGAATTATTTTATTAGGGAAGAAAAAATTCGTACTCGGTTTTTCAATATATTTTTTGCATGCAAAAATAAAAAGTTCAAATTTTTCATTTGATAAAGCGGAAGCTACATTTCTTTCATAATCAACAGGATCTATAAATGTAAGGGGGGTATCAAATAAGGGAATGTTTATCTTATCTATAGAAAATTTTTCACCATAACTCCAACTAGATGCTTTTTTAACTAAATCTTTAAATGATCTAAATTCTAATATTAATATTTCACATAAATAACCAGAGAAACCTTCAACATCTGCTTCAGCACCATAACACCCTATACCAATTAAAAATTGTTTTAAAAGACGTACCTCATTTTTTTGATATTCCTTTAATTTTTTTCTAATATATTTTGTATGTAAAGGTGTTCTATCTACTGCAGAAAGTTTTTGAGATGCTTTTTCAATTTTATAACATGGAACTATTTCAACTTTATAATTTTCATAATAACCTCTTATATAAGGATGTTCGGCATAGGATTCTTCTGAATTTATAAGGATTTTTTTCCCAATGAGAATTGAGTTTTTTGAAAATTTAATCTTGGAATATGATGTTGGAAATAATAAAAAAATATCAATATCTAAATTATCTCTTAGGTATGTGTTTTTTGCAGTGGATCCTACTAATTCAATTTTTGCAGGTAATTTTCTAATTTTAATTTCTTGATTAATTAAATTTTTTATTCTATTTATTGTTTTATTTAGTTCATAGTATTCTTTCTTAGTGGGTGTAATATTTTTTATTACTTCTTTATCAATTTTTTCCATTTCATTCATTTTTTAATCAACCGTTATTGTTTTATTCAATATGAGTATTGCTAGAATAGCAAATATAATTCCAAATATTATATCTGTTATCCAATGTATTGCTAAATATATTACAGATATTATAACTGATACCATTGAAAAAATTAAGAAAAATGAGTAATATTTATTTTTTGTTAATAATCCTGCACGCGCTATTAATATTGACATAGCTACATGTAATGATGGAAAACAATTATTTTGAGTTGTTGTAAAATAAAAAAATCTTTCAATGTTTGGTATAACACTATTTAATGTTGAATCTAGATTATAAAATGTATATACATTAGTTACTGGTAAAAAAAGATAAAATGGCATAGCAAAAATATAGATTATTAATAAACCATATGCCAGGATCACTATTGATTTTTTATTTTTTTTTAAAATAAAATAATACGGTGAAAACCAAAGTGTAAAAGGATAAATAATTATATAGATTATTACAAAAAAATAGACGAAAAATGATTGCCATAATTTTGAAAAATTATAAACAATATTTCCTTCAATATTCTGTATTGTGTTCGCAAAATCTATTCCAATCCAATCAGTTATTATTTGATCTATTATATTAACTTCAATAAGATGTATGGAAACAACAATTACAATTATTATCATATATTTTAAATAAATTTTTGAATTTTCAAAAAATTTAATTATATTGTGCATCCATTTTTTTTCTGGAATTAACAGGTGGTCGAAAATTAAATATAATATTAAGTTAGATAAAACAAGAATCAATAACCAATAATTAGTTACATTTATCAACTCCTTTATTAAAATCTACTTTAATTAAATCTGTATAAATTGGTCCTTTTGAAGTTAATTCACTTTTTTTTAGTTTTATTGAATCAATTAAAATTTCTGAAAATTTTGTATTTTTATATTTTTCAATTATTTCTAATATTTTATCCTTATCCTTAGCAGATTTAACTCGGCCAATTGTGATATGGGGAGAAAATTCTTGCGTTTTATTTACAAAATTTAAATTATTTAAACCATATTCAATTTTTTTAGTAATATTTTTGAGAATTTCTGTTTTTTTTATACCTATCCAAATAATTTTTATATAATCCTGATTTGGAAAAACACCTGTTCCTTCTAGTTTAATTTGAAAAGGTTGAATACTATTTGTAGCATTTTTTATAATATCTTCGATTTTTTCTATAATATTATCACTTATTTTGCCAAGAAATTTTATTGTTATATGAATATTTTTTAATTCAACTAGCTTAATAATTGCACCTGAATTTTTTAACTCTTTCACAAATTTTTCAATATTATTATTAGTATTGATGTCTATTGCAATAAATCCTCTGAATTCTGACATTATTTTTCATCCTTTTTTCAAAATTTTTATTATTTTAAGAATACAAATATCCTTATTTATTTTAATATTTAGTTTATTTTACTAAATTGATAAGGATTGTTAAATAATGTTTATAATCTAACAATACTAAACATATTTTTATGACTTATTATTTGTTTAAACCAATTTTTATAAATCGAGTTAAAGGATTTATTAGTTTAATTCGACCTTTTACATTATTAGCTCCAATTATTGTCTCGATATCTATAATGATTTCAAGTTTTTATTATTTAGGAAGATATGATATATATTCAGTATTTTGGAATACAATATTACCAGCAAGTTTATGCTTATCAATATTAAATGCAGCTTCAAATTCATTAAACCAAGCTTCAGATATTAAATCAGATATGATCTCAAAATCATATAGACCCATTCCGCAAGGATTTGTAAGTATAAAAGAAGCCTGCATTCTTTCAATAATATTATATCTATCTGCATTATATCTTTCAACATTAATAAATATGGTTTTTACCTTATATGTGGTATTCATTTCAATTTTTACAATAACATACTCAATTCCTCCAAGAATGAAAAATTTCTTATTTTTTAATCAATTATGGGTAGCAATCCCTAGAGGTTTTTTAGGAGTTTTAGCATCTTGGAGTGTTTTTAATTATAATTTGCAATTGTTGCCAATATCTATTGGATTTATTTCAATGTTATTTTTAATTGGCGGGTCTATTACAAAAGATATAATTGATAAAGAAGCTGATAAAATAAATGGAGCCCATACTCTAATTAATACTTTTGGAAATAAAAAAGCTGCAGTCATTTCTTTTCCATTTCTATTTTTTCCATTTATTATTATTCCAATATTAATTAATAATGGTATATTTGAATCCTATTATTGGTTTTTAACTATTTTTTCTATTCCGGGGTATTTAATATTTTATTTAATGGTTAGAGATAATTCAAAAAGGAAATTTCTTGAAAATACTTCTGCATGGACATTAATGTATTTGACTTATTTTTTATTTGCGATAAGTTTTTCGATTATAACAGTTTCGAATTCAATAGTATGAATATTAAATTATTTTTTATCCACCACTTATCATATGTATAACATCAATATTTGAATTATCAGGAATAACTTTTATTTTAAAATCACTTCTTAAAACAATTTTATCATTTATTTTTACAACAACCAATGGAAAGGTGTATTTCATTCTTTTTAACAATTTTGTTACAGATTCATTCTCAATCCAATCAATTTTTCTACCATTCACTTCTATTGTCATTGACTTTCATCCAATAATATTTCGATTGCTAAATTTGCTTCCCAATTAGCAATTAAACAAACACGCGGGGCATAAAGCATATCGTCTTCACTCGATAATGCTTTAGCGTCATAGCATAAATATAATTTACCTAATTTTTTTGTTTCAAGTCTATCTGAATTTCCATAACCTGTAACTCCTGATGCTGATACAATTGATTTATTTGGAAGTGTTAATAATATTTCCTCAATAAACTCTGTTTTTATTTTAGCATCATCTAATGCCTCAATTATTACATCTACATTAGAAAATAATTCTGACATAGATCCCTTTTTTAATTCTAATTTATGTAATTCTAATTCAATCTCTGGATTTATTCTTTTAATATTTTCTTCAATCGCTTCTACTTTACTCTTACCAATTTGGTCGAGAAAATAATATTGCCTACTTAGATTTTCTTCTTCGATTATGTCAAAATCGATTAATACTAAACGACCTATTCCAGCACGAGCGAGAGATACTGCTGCGTTTGATCCAAGACCTCCTAATCCAGCAATACCAACACTAGAATTAAATAGTATATTTCTTATTTCATTAAAATTATTATATTTCATATAATATTAAATATTTATAATAATTACCAATATTTTATTCCATCATTTGGGTTTTTTTCTTTATTATTATATTTTCCGCCCCAAATATTTAGTCCAGCTTTTTCATCCGTAATAATTTTATCTTTTAGTATTTTTAACATCTTAGGATCCGTGAAACCTAATTTTTTCATTTTATTCGGAGTTGGTACTCCATTAGGTGTCCATCCACGTCGATAATAAACTGCATCAGATAGTTTTTGATATTGATCCTGTCTATAATCATAAATTATTTTTATTTTTTCCTCGATTTTCATTTTTTCAATTTTTCCTTCAGAAATTCCAATTTTTTCATTCAAATATTTATCATATCGTTCTCTTCTTGAGATATATTCCATCACTGTAACAGGGCCCATAGATCTATAAGGAATCCAATCATCTTTTCTTGAACCTCTTCCTAGCCAAACATTCATAGCTCTTTGCCAATTATAGCATCGCTCACTTTGCAAAATTAATTCTTCTTTATCTACGTTCCAACCAGTTACAGCATTTTGATAATCAACATAATTTTGAACATGTTCTGGAACTTTTGACGGATCATCAGTTTTAGGATTATTACTAGGTTCAACGTCATTCCAAGGTAATTTACACAGTCCATTTAATCCAAACCATGTTCTCCACATTGGAAAGTAATGCAATGCTTCTGCTTTATCTTTAAAAGTTGGAATTGAATTATTTACCATATCCATAAATATTAACCATGCTTCATCATGTTGTGGTCCCTTTAAAGTTAAACCATAGCCACCTTGCATAGCTAGAGATTCTTTAGTTACATATTCAGAGTATTCAAGACCTTTACTTTCCATTCCACAATCTTCAATTATTCCAATATCTCCCCAATTATTTTTAATCAACCAATCTTTCACTCGTCTAATACCCTTACTAGCAATACTTATAAATTCACCTTTATCCCCACTTGCAATTCTATGTATGACTTCTAAAACTGCTTCAGCATTACCGAAACATAATTCAATCCCATCACATCTTTTTTTATTTAAAATACCATATTCATACATCTCCATATAAAATGCTATTGAGGTTCCTGTAGAAATCGTATCTAAACCATATGTATCACAATAGAAATTAAATTCTAAAACCCATAAAGGATCCCATATGCTCATATTTGATCCACATCCAACAGTTTCATACTCTGGACCATCAACAGTTACTTTTTCTCCTTTATATGGTCCTGTCATAACAGTAAAGTGATCAACTGTTTTTGCACAAGCCATTGTGCAACCATGCCAGCAACCATCAGGAATTATTTTTGTAAAAAGCTTATAAAAATTTTGTGAATATAACTTAGATGCCTTAGGAAAACTACCAAATCTATAATTCTCAGTTGGTAATAAATCATATTCATCCATTATTTCAACTAAATGAACAGTACCCACAGCTCGCATATTACATTGATATCTATCCAGATCCCTAATTTCTCTGTGAAGTTTAGTTCCAACTTTTGCAAGAGTTACGGAATCAGCAGGATTATTTGAAACACCATCAAATTTCTCAACCTTAGTTAAAATAGCTTTAATTTTTTTATCTCGCAGAACTGTCCCTAATCCTCCTCTACCCGCTTGTTTTAAACGAGGAATTTTTCTACGAATATCATAAAATGAAAAATTAAGACAACCCCAATAACTATTTTCAGCTCCCATTCCAGCAGACACAATAGAAATTTTTTGTCTGGATTTATCATCGTCTTCTGAAGAATACATTTGCGTTAACTGTTGACTAATCATATGTGAATTAGTTTCTTCAAGAGGAGCTGTTTCAATAGAAATTTTCCCTTTTTCTCCATCAATTATAATTATAACATCTTCTTTAGCTTTACCTTGAATTTCAACAGCATCAAAACCTGCAAATTTTAAATAAGGGCCAAAAAATCCACCAACATTGCTATCACAAATAATATCTGTTGATGGAGAAATAGTGAGGCAAAGTGATTTACCAGAGCCAGGGTATTGGGTGGTTCCACATAAAGGACCAGTTGTGATAATTAGTTCATTTTCATTACTATTCCATCTTGTATTGGATTTAATTGAATCCCACAATAATTTTAATCCAAATCCTCTTCCACCAGTGAAAAGTTTTTTCATATCTTCTGTGACTTTTTTCTCTTTAATGATTCCTTCATTTAGATTAATATATAATGTTCGATTGGCGTATCCCTTTTGAATATCCTTTTTAATATAGTTATATTCGCTAATTGTTTTATGTTCTAACTTGATTTTATTTAAATTCCATTTGTTTTTTGTATTTCCTGATTCATAATCTTCAATTGGTATTTGTCCTTCTAACATTATCTATACTCCCTGTTTATGGTAAACAATTTCCTTAATATCATTAATATCTTTTTCAATAAATTCAAGGGCTTTTTCTGGACAAACTCGTATACATGCACCGCAGCTTATACATTTAAAAGGTTCAATTCTGTCTTTTGATTTTCTCATAGCATTTATTGGACAAAAACCTATACATGCTTGGCAACCAATACATATTTTTTTATCTAGCCATACAATACTACTTTTTTTCCTTTTTAATGCTCCGACAGGACACATATCAAGGCATAAACCTCGTTGATCGCAGGCATTCATTATAAATTTTTTATTTATTTTATTTATCTTAATTGCGGATTTTTCACCACCTTCTTTAGTTTTGAAATGTATCATTGAACAGGCTTTCATACATTCTAAACAACCATTACATCTTTCATCATAGAATTTAAGTACTCTGACTTTACCAGAATTTTTCATATTATTCCCTCAATTTTTTTTATGATATAAAAATATACCAATTTGCTAATACAATTATCCAGCAAATTGCAGAAATTCCGAATGTAGTTGGATAAAATAGTCTATTTATCCTTAGGCGTCCCTCACGATAATATATTTTATCTTTTAATGATAAATTAATATTACTTAATGAAAATGCTATCGGAATAGATAGACCTCCAATAATTCCTGCAAATAATCCTTTTGAAAAAATTTGAGGCATAAAAGATATTAAATTTTCAAAATAAAAGTTTGAATAAATCAAAGGTGTTAAAATCTGTGTTAAAATGAATCCTGAAACATAAACCATATAGGACGTAAATATTCCAACACTTATTTTCATTTTTATAGATTTTAGTTGAGAAAAATCATAATTCATAAAATAATTCCATATCAATTCAAATACTAATCCTTCAGCCATTATTGCAATTGCACTACAAACATTACCTCCAACAAATGGATTAAAATATTTTAGAGCACCTGCTGTTATTCCAATTGCTATTTGCATACCTTTTTGATTATAAATAATTCTACTAAGTGTTAAGAAAATCATTGCGAAAAAACCTGTCATAATTATTCCATAAGGTAGTTCTTGGTCCGCTAGAAATGATCCTATAAAAATTTCTGAAAAACCCCAGATTGATCCAAAAAATATTATTAGAGCAAATATTCTCATTTTATTTTTCATATTTTTTTCACCTCAATTTCAATAATATCTCTAACCCAAAAAGGATGTGCTAAATGAGGAAAAAATGCAATTCTATCTAATGATAGTACACCATTTTCCATATCCTGCCAAGTTACGGTTTGTTTATATCCGTCTGATCCAATTATTTGGTATTTAAAACATGAAGGACAATTTTCTCCGCTATAATCGATTAATTGATCTAAAGGTATACCTGATTTTTCTCCATCATCAGTTATGATTTTTATTTCATTTATATTTGAAAAAATTATTGAAATATCAAAGCTATTTCCATTTATAATAATTTCATTTGAGCTATTATTTTTTTCTTTATATGCATTAACATATATTGTTGAAATTATTCCTAATATAATAACAGAAATTGCTAATATATGTATTATTTTCCCCCTACTAAATATCATACTTTGGCAGATATTTGTATGCGTATATATATAAATTATGTTTAAAATCTAATCAATATTAATAAATTGCTTATAATTATAATTACTATATCAACATATATTTTTCTTTAATAAACATCTCTAAGAGATACAAAATAATAGCTAAATTGAACATGGGGGCTTTAATTATATAAGTTATTTAAATATGAATTAGCCGTTTGTAATAATATTAAATTATTCTAATTTAAAATTATTTTAATGTTTTATAAAGATAAGTTTTTTTATTAAAAACTAATTTTCTATATTAATGCTAAAACCTGTAATTATTGGGATATATGGATTTTCAAATACGGGTAAGACTAAACTTATCACTGAACTAATTATATATTTTTCCAAATTGAACTATAAAGTTGCTTCAATTAAACAGTCAGATAAATCCTATAATATTGATCGTGTAGGTAAAGATACATATAAATTTGCAGAAGCCGGATCAAATGCAATTTCGTTTTTAACAAAAGATCAAACCTTGTTTATTTTCAAAGACGAAATGAAATTAAATAATTGCATTGAATATATTCTTGCATATAAATATTATGATTTGATTCTTGTAGAAGGTGTACAAGATAAATTTATTCAAAAAATTAGAATTGGAAATAAATCTTTACTTAAAAACACTATATTTACTTATGATAATAATTTAAATAAAATTCAATCATTTATTGCAAATAAATTAAATGAGAGGTGTAATTATTTGGATGATAAAATTGAGTTAAAAGTGAATGGGGAAAAAATATCTTTATCTGAATTTCCGCAGGAATTTATTAAAAACACGTTAATTGGGATGGTAAAATCTTTGAAAGGTATTGATGTAAATGATGAAATAATTACGATAAATATCAGCTATTCTAAATAAACATGTATTTTATTTTTAATATATTATCTAATCAAATTTTATCATATAATTTTATAAAATTTTTAATTGATCGGTCATATGTTTTTTCTTCTTTATCTGAAAAATAACAAGCTGGTAGTTGAAACATTTTTCTATGATAAGTTATACATTCACAACATATTCCCTTTTTATTACAAGGATATGAACAGTTACAATTTTTTTTGTTTTCTGATGATTTACATTCCATATTTTCACTTATAAGAATTATTTTATCAACATTATGAATTCTTCTTCATTTAATATTTTTAAACCTAAATTCTTAGCTTTTTCTAGTTTTGAACCTGGTTTTTCTCCTACGATAACATAATCAGTAGTTTTTGTAATGGATGATAAAATATTTCCACCTTTGCTTTTAATAATATCTGAAGATTCGGTTCTTGAATATGATTTTAAACTTCCGGTAAAAACAAATTTTTTATCTTTGAAAGGTAATTCTTTATTAATTTGATTCTTCCGTGTTTTAACTCCTACTTCAATTAATCTTTTAATTAGGTTAATATTTTCATCATTTGAAAAAAATGATGCTATTTCATTAGCTGTTTTATCACCTAATCCATCAATTTTTTTTAAATCTTCTTCATCTGCATTGATAAGTTCATTGATCGATGAATAACTTTTTGATATAATTTGGGCAGAATATTTGCCTACATGACGAATCCCAAGACCGTATATTAATCTCTCAAAAGTCATGTTTTTACTTTTCTCAATTGAATTAATTAGATTTTGTGCAGATTTTTCTTTGAAACCCTCGATGGATAGTATATCATCTAAAGCTAAGAAATAAATATCAGATATATCAGAAATTAGATTGTTTTCAATCATTTTATCTATTGTTGCAAAACCGAGATGTTCAATATCCATTGCATCTCTCGATGCAAAATGTTTAACTCTCCATTTTAATCTTGCTGGGCACATTTTATTTGGGCATCTAATTGCAACTTCTTCAGATTCATTTATAACATTAGTATTACATATTGGACATTTCTTTGGTATTTCAAAAAATTTATTATTTTCCTGTCTTTTTTCTTTTATACTTTTAACTATTTGGGGAATAACATCTCCACTTCTTTCAACTAAGACGATATCACCTATTTTTATATCTTTCCTATTTATTTCATCAAAGTTATGAAGAGTTGCACGAGAAACTGTTACCCCTCCAATTTTTACCGGATCAAGAATTGCAACTGGTGTTAATGTTCCTTGTCTTCCAACTTGAATATTAATTTTTAATAGCTTTGTTGTAGCTTGTTGAGCAGCGAACTTGAATGAAATGGCCCATCGAGGATTTTTTGTTGTCGATCCAAGAATTTTTTGTTTTTCTATTGAATCAATTTTTAAAACTGCACCATCAATATTATAATCAAGATCCTCTCTTATTTTTTCTAGTTCTTCGCAAAAATTTATTGCTTCTTCAATATCTTTAACTTTTTTTGTTAAAGGGTTTGTCTTAAAACCAACTTTTTTCAATATGATTAATGCTTCTTCATGAGTTTCTATAATTTTATCTGAATATGATATTTGATAAACAAATATATCTAAAGGTCTACTTGCGACAATTTTTGGATTAAGCTGCCTTATTGAACCTGCTGTAGCATTTCTTGTATTTGCAAAAGTAGGTTCATTTTTTTCCAATAAATTTTTATTTAAATTATTGAAACCTGATTTTGACATGAAAATCTCCCCACGAACTTCAAGAAATTTAATATCTATTTTGTCCAACTTTAAAGGAACACTTCTAATTGTTTTTAGATTACCTGTAATATCATCCCCTTTGACACCATCACCTCTAGTTACACCCCTAACTAATAAACCATTTTCATAAACAAGAGCAGCACCTATCCCATCAATTTTTGGTTCAACAACATATGATACTCTATCGAATTTTTTAAGTAATCTATTGTTAAAATCTCGAAGTTCTTTATTGTTATATGTATTTGCAAGAGAAAGCATCGGAGTAATATGATTAATTGTTTCAAAATGATCTATGGGTTTTTCTCCAATTCTTTGAGTAGGAGAATCTGGAGTTATTAAATCAGGAAAATTATATTCAATTTGTTCCAATTCTTTTAATAATTTATCAAATTCAAAATCAGAGATAATAGGATTATTTTCAATATAATATTTATGATTATGATAATTAATATCCTTTCTAAGTTTTTTAATGAGTATTATTGCTTTTTTTTTATCCATTTTATTTTCACCGTCTGAATATAATATCAATTTTTTCTTTAGAATAGGTATTTATAATATCTTTTTTTTCTAACCATCCTCTACGTGCAGTAGCAATACCATATCTCATAAAATTTAAATGATTAATGTTGTGTGAATCTGTTCCAATAATAAATTTAACTCCTATATCTTTTGCATGTCTAATATTTAAATCATTTAGATCTAGGCGGTCAGGAAAAGCATTTATTTCAAGATACGTATTAGTTTCGACTGCAGCTTCAAATATTTTTTTGATATCTATATCAAGAGGTTCTCTTCTACCTATTATTCTACAGGTAGGATGAGCCAAATAATCAACATATTCATTTTGCATTGCAGATATTATCCGATCAGTTAAATCTTTTTTATTGGTTTTAAAAGAAGAATGAATGGCTATTCCAACAAAATCAATTTTTTTTAAAATATTTTTATCATAATCTAGTCTTCCATTTTTTTTTATTTCACATTCTGTTCCACAGAAAACCTCAATATCTGAAATTTTACTATTAATTTTCTCTATTTCGTTTATTTTTTTTTTAATTTTTTCACTATTAAGTCCATTTGCAATTTTTAAAGATTCTGAATGATCCGCAATTCCAATATATTTATATCCTAATTTTTTAGAAAATAATGCTAATTCTTCAATAGTATTATTACCATCACTCCATGTAGAATGCATATGAAAATCTCCTTTAATATCATCATATTTCACGAGTTTTGGTAGTATATTTGAAAATGCAGCTTCAATTTCACCTCTGTTCTCTCTAATTTCAGGTTCAATAAATCTAAGTTTGAGTTTTTGGTATATTTCATTCTCTGTTTTTCCAACAACAAAATTTCCATTTTCTTTATTGTAAAGACCATATTCATTTAATTTATATCCTTTTTTATTAGCAATACCTCTAATTTTTACATTATGTTCTTTTGAACCAGTGAAATATTGTAAAGCAGCACCAAAACTTTTATCTTCTATTACTCTTAAATCAACTTGAATATTATTCTCTAATAATACACTAGTTTTTGTATTTCCCATTAGTAAAATTCTTTTGACTTTAGGATATTTAATAAAATATTCCATGACTTTATGTGGTGAATTAGAAGATACAATTAAATCTAAATCACCAATAGTTTCTTTCATTCTACGGAAGCTACCTGCAACACTTATTTTATCTATTTTATCATATTTATTTAGATAGTTGATATATTTTTCTCCAGTTTCATATGCGATATTTAATAATATTCTTCCACTAGTTTTTTCTTTAAGAGATATTCCTCTTAAAATATTCCTTTCAGTTATTTCTCCAAAACCATCAAGATTTCTTAGCTTACCTTCTATACATGCTTTTTTTAAGTATTCAATATTTGAGATATTTAGAGTATTAAATAAAATCGATACTTTTTTTGGTCCAAGACCTGAGATATCAAGAAGTTCAAGTGCTCCTTTAGGTATTTCTTTTTTTAATTTTTCATAATATTGAATTTTACCAGTTTCAAATAATTCTTTTATTTTAAGAGAAAGAGCTTCACCAACACCGTTAATATTTTTTAATCTATTTTCTTTTGCTAAAACTTCAATATCTTCAGTTAGAACCTCTATATTTTGAGCTGCAATTCTATACGCTCTAGTTTTAAAAAATATTTCGCCCTTAATATCTAGTAAATCTGCAATTTGATATAATAAATCAGCAACTAATTTATTTTTCATTTTATGTCACTCTAATTTTTTAGAAATATCACAATTTTTACACTATCTCCATCTTTTAAATTTAATTCTTTTCTCAGGAAATGAGGTGATATAAATTCTAAAATATTAGAATAATGACTACGAATTGGTAAAACAATTGCGCCGTTCATATTTTCAATTTTTGCATGGAAACATTTTACACTTCCAAAAGTCCGATTATTAGTTTTAAATTCTTTTATTATTATTGCGTTATATTTTTTAACCAATCGAATTTTATTTTTTTCAATGTGTTTAATTTCAATATTTAATGTACCAGGATGTGGTTTAAATTTTAATTTATCCTGGAATTGCTTTATATAATCTATTTGCTCAGTATAATATCTACCTTCACCCATACCAGATACTACTTTACCTGATATATATATCCGATTTGTTAATTCAAAAATTTGTTGATAAAGTAAATGTTCCTCTTGCAATATTGACTTTCCAATATCAGTAATCTGAATTAATTGTTTTTTTATTCCTAACTCTCTAATTATCATTCCTTTTTTATCTAATTCAAGTAGATATCTTGAAGCAGTTTGCTGACTATTATTTAATTGATTTGCAAGTTCAATTGATGATATTTCAATTTTATCTCTAAGGGCACCCAACAATGCAATTTCTTTTAACATTTGTATTAAATAAGGTTTCATGAAATATTTCAACTCCATTAATCTTTGATAATCTATAGTAGTTTTTCCCCATCATTTATTAGTATATATCACTTTTTTCCTATGCTATCATTATTTTTATAAATTATTATGGCCTCTTATGAATAACTTCAAAATTATTATTATTTTTTTTATATTCCTTTAATATCTAGTTTAACTGAAGAAATTCTCTTCAAATATAATTTTTCTAAATTTATTTAATAGGTTATGAGCCTCATCCATTGTAATTTTACCAATATGTTAATTTATACGTATCACATAAAGTTTTTCAATAAAATGATTGAAAAAATAAAAAATATTTCATCTGCTCAGGAAATTTTAGATAGATCCTTTAAAAAAGCAAACAAAAAACAAATTAAGGATAGAAATGTTTTATATAAAAAAAAGAAAACAATAATTGCACAAACCGAATCTTTTTCAATGTCTGTTTGTTCGATTTTAGATAGTTATACAATAAATTTTCCATCGATAAATAATCTATCAGTTTTTTATCAAGAATTAATAGATATTAAAATAGATGTAAATAAATTACGAAAATCTCTTGGAGCGATCAACTGGGCATCAAAAACCTGTAAGAAAATATACACAAAGCAAAGTTATTTTTTAAAAAAATCAGGTAAAATTGAATTTTTAAAACAAAAACAAAATGAAATATATGGCAGAATCTCAAGTGTTGTAAATCAAGTTGAAAAAGATTTAACTTTTTTAATTCAAGCTCAGAAAATTATAAATAAATTTCCCGAAATAGTTGATATTCCAACTGTAGTAATTTCAGGTTTTCCTAATGTAGGTAAATCTTCTCTACTAAAATCGCTATCTAAATCTAAACCAAAAACTGCACAATATCCTTTTACAACAAAAGAAGTATCTGTGGGACATATTGAAAAAAAACAGAATTATATAAATAATCGTATTCAACTAATTGATACCCCTGGTTTATTAGATAGTCCAATATCTGAAAAAAATGAAATTGAGAAGCAAGCAATTGCAGCTCTGACTCATCTTGCAGATTTGATTATATATATATTTGATTTATCAGAAACTTGTGGTTATTTAATTGAAGATCAGAAAAAATTATTTATAATTATTGAAAATCTCTTTAATGAATCAAAAATAATTACTGTTGAAAATAAAGCTGATATATTTAAATCTAATTCTAAAAATTTGAAAATATCAAATAAAACTGGGGAGGGTATTGAAAGTTTAAAAAAAGAAATATTAGATTATTTTAATATGTAAGCTATATTTCAACTATTTTTTAAACCTTTTAATTATAATAGCGGTCACAATTAACAAAAAGATTATTGATATAACCATGGCAATAATCAGATATGTTGGAAATAATATTACATTTGCAGATTGAATTTCAGAATCATGATATTTTCCAGAAGAATCTAATACTTGAGTTTTAAATTCATAAAACCCACTTCCATTATCAACACTGAAGTCCCATTCAAATGGTGAGGAATTTATAGATTCTCCATATTGTATCCAACTACTCCAGTTTTCATTATTTTGAGAATATCTGTATAATAATTTTATTTCCGAAATATCATTATCACTTATATTAACAATTATCTGATAAATATTATTCCAATTCAATGAATTTAAATCTGATATATCTGGATCATAAGGTGTTGTTATAACATTTTTTTGTAGGTTTTTTATAATTTTGACCGCATCTTGTTTTGAAGGAGTTTCATAAATATTTTCAAGAGAATCTGTTATTCTAAAGTATATATAGTATTCAAAATCCTCAACCATATAATCCCAATCATCTTTAGTTAAATTCCATAACGTTATATACTTATCAGCATCGATATTATTTTTATTTATCATAATCCATTTATCTTGATCATGAAAATCTAATCTATATTCTACATTCTTCAACTTATAATCATCCTCAAATATAATTTCATCAAAAAATGGTATAGTATTATTCTCGAATATATATTCACTATTAAAAATTGGTTTTGTAGGTTTATTCGGATCAAAAATAAATGATATATCTCCTATTGTAGGGAAGTCCTCTCTATTGTTTGCCAAATCTGTTGCGATAGTACATAATTCAATTTCACCACCTTCATCATCATCAATTGTAAAATCCCAAGAATATGGGTAATTATAATCTGTCTCAAATTCTTTCCAATCATCAAATTCTGGTTTTAAATAAAATAATGTTACATTATGAATATCGCTAATATCATCCTCTGCTGTTGCATCAATTTTAACAGATTTTATATTAGTTTTTATTGGAATTTCATCAGTATTGATTATCCATGAAATGGGTTTTTCATCATCTGTTTTTAATTCAAAATAATTAGAATATTTTTTATTCCCTGCTAGATCTTCTATATAAAATCTTATTTGTTGAAAATTAAGTATATCATTAATAAATTCTAACTGTGAAATATCTGCAGTTATTTTTATTGTTGAAATACTTCCGTTAATTCCATTATTTGTAGTTTTTTCTGTATGAGAATGAACTCCTGCTTGATCTGAATATCTTAAGGTATATGATGCAGTATAAACATTTAGTCCAGTTATATTACCTTCTGTTCCTTCATCTTTTACATTTATTGAACATATTGGATTGTTTTTTGAAATCCATCCTTCTTCTGGTAAAAAACTATCTTCAAAGAAAATAGGTGATTCAATATCTGGATTATCATATTCAATATCATACCAATCGGATCTTGTTTCATTTTGATCAATTCCAGCGTCATTTATTTTAAATTGTATTTTTAAATAAATTGAAATATTATCTGTAATGTCTGCTTCAGATGTATCTGCTGTTATTGTCTCTCTTTCAAAAGTTCCTTCAATACCACTAAAATCAGCATCATACCATTCTGAAATAAAATTTCCTAATTGATTTTCATATTCAAATCTATATTGTGCTGAATCCATTAAACCAACATATTGATTTTGAACATCAATCCCACATATTGGTGGAACATCTATAGAGTAAAAACTATTCTCATAAAAAATTGTTTCATAATCTAAATCACCTTCTTGTTTAAATGTAACACTCCAATCAAATAAAATCGCTTCACCACTAATATTTGAACTATAGTTAGCACTAAAATCAGCACGTAATCTAATAGTATCATGATTATTAACATTTGATTTAGAAATATTTGATCCATCAGAAATATCATCAAGCAATATATTTCCCATTTTATCAAGAATATAGAAATCTATCTCTCCTTCATAAGTAGAATATTCAACATAAAATTTATTCCAAATATAGTTAGGATTTGGAAGACTTATTGGAATTGATATTATAGATCCAGTTATTACTTCACCTTCAATTCCTTTAAATACGCCCCTGCTGTATAAAATACCATTTTCAGAAGAATAATAAATTACACCATCTACAACAATTGGAGAGTTTTGAATAGGAGAATTTTGATATGTGTCCTCCTGCCAAATAATAGATCCATCTGTTATATTCAAAGCATATATAATTCCATCTGGAGTACCAATATATAGAATATTATTAATTGAAACAGGGGATGATACTAAAAAATAGGGTGAAGTTAAACTTTTTGTATAAATCTTCTTTGTCCATATCTCATCACCATTATTTATATCTAATGCATATACTGTTCCATCAGCTGAAACTGTAAAAAGGATACCATTATTAACCGAGGGAGAAGCTCCTGCAATTTTTTCATAATTATCTGCAATATTATCTCCAATAGATAAATTCCATAATTCACTACCATCACTTAAATCAAGAGCTATAACACTTTCATAACCTGTAAATGGTATTATTCCTATCTCTTTTGTAATAATAAAAACTTTATCATCATAAATTAAAGGGCAAGATCTTCCAATTGGGCCAATATTGTTATCCCATAATTTATCACCGTTATTTGCATCCAAAGCAAAGATACTATTACCATCTTTATTTTCACAGCCTACTATTACTATATCGTTTTGTGCTGCTGGAGTTGAAAAACTACCTGCAGGTAAATCATATTCCCATTCAAGATTCCCATCAAAATTTAGTGCAATAATTTTATTGTTGCCGTAAGTTAAATTGAAATAATTCCATAAAGAATTCCAAATGGAATTTTTTCCACTCCATGAACTGATTAATATTTTATCTTCATAAATAGTTGGTGAGGCTGAATAACAAATATATGGATTATCTGGATCAATATCGCTATAATTAAATTCCCAAATCGTATTTTCTGATAAAATATTTTGAGTATTATAAGCAAATACTTTATTATCAATGTCTCCATCATTAGATCTTGTACCTGATGCTACAATTAATTTTCCATCCTCTGTTAAAGCCGGTGAACTCTCAATAGTATTTTGTGGTATATCAGATTGATCGACAGGTAAAATTGTTGAACCCTCATCACCGAGAGGGATTGTAGCATTAAATGCATATAATATATCACCATCGATCGAAGCAATATATAAAATATTATTTTTTAAGATGGGGTTTCTATATTCACTACCAGATTTTGTTGTAGAATACCAGTACAAACTGTGGTTATCAGCATCAGGTCCATAACTATCTGATGATCTAGTATTTTCTGAATTTTTTCCGAACATTGGCCAATCATTTACTGATAAAATCAATTTTGCTTCATCATTTGAAAATAAAATATTGTCCACTTCATCTATTCTAAAGGATGAAGAAAACTGATCACTCCAAATTTTATCACTTGTTTGCCATATTAAACTCCAACTATCAATTTCTGGAGACAAGGATGGATTAATTGTAGATAAATTTGCTAATATTTTTATATCATATAAAGGAAGAGAATCTAAATAAACAGGAGATGAGGTAAATCCTTCTTCATTTCCCGATAAGTAACTGTCATCGATAAGATTAAAATCTCCTGTTTCATTTTCATATAATATATGATATCTGATTGATGTACCACTCTTTTCATAATCCTCCCATAATAAAAATTCCCATCTATCTAAATAATTAGGAGATATAACAGATGAAATGGCAGCTCCATAACTAGATGATCCCTGTCCGTAAACAGTTATCTTTACATAATCTGTAAAAAGAGAACATCTCTCGCCGAAATCTGGCGTTGCAACAATGCAAATATCTATATAGTTATCTTCACCAATGAATAAATCACCTGTAAAATTTTGTTGAATTTCAATTACTGATGAATTGGAAACCCCCGATGCGGCCTCTTCCCATTTTCCTATTGAACCCACTGGTTGCCAATAATAAAAAGTGATTTTTTGCTCATTTTCTGCTTTTCCACACCAATATATATTTATTTCATTTGTAAAATTAATATTCTCTTTTATCTTAAATCTGTAATGATGAACAATTTTTAATGGTGATGATTCATCAAATTCCTCCAAAGGATAAAAAATATTATTCTTATTTTTAATTGTATCATAATCCAATTCATTATCAAACTCCCTTTCAAAAAGAGTTATACTAATTTTTGGAGGAAGTAACAAGAAAAAATAAGGAGTGGGATAGCTATATGCCTTATCTTCTGATTCTATATTCCAATCTGAATAATCGTATAGTCTTGTATTTGAACCATATGGGTCCAAAATAATTCTTCCATTTTCTTTTGAAGTAGTACAATTCGTTAGATCTACATTTACTCCTTCATTAAATATATCAACAAAATATACGCCATCTTCTTCATCTATATCTAAAATTAATGAAGAACTATTATTAGCTGATAATAACATCATAAAAATAAAAATCAATATTATTATTTTTTTATATGAATTATTTTTATTCATATACTTTTCTCCTTTTACATTTCCCTCTATGTTTAATTTATATTATTATTACTTAAATAATTTTGGTATTTTCGTTACCACTATAAATTATAATAAACAAATTGTATTATTATATAAGATATATTACATTCCTTAATAAATTTAGTTTACATTAAATTATTTAGTATATATATTTATTAACATATTATAAGTTGTATGTCCATAACGTTTGTACCAGTAGGTCCAGTTTTAATTAAATCATTTAATAATTTAAAAAATTCATATGAATTGTTATTTTTTAAAAAAAATGATGGATCATAATTCTTTTTTAAAGCTCTTTTCATAGAGAAACCATCTGCAATAGCACCTGCAGCGTTACTATGACCATCAATTCCATCTGTTGCAAAAGATGCAAAAACAATTTTTTTATCATTAAGATAATTTATACTACCTAAAACCATCTCTTGGTTTCTTCCACCTTTACCATTACCAATAACATTCACTGTTGTTTCTCCACCAGAAATATATACTTTCTTAGTTTTACTTTTATAATTACTATAAATATATTCAATAAGGTTTTTACCCACATATTTTGCTTCCCCGGTTAAACATGTTGTTATTAGTCTTGTTTCGTATCCGATTTTTTTTGCATATTTTTCTGCTGCAAGACACAAAGATCTATTATTTGCAATAATATAATTTTGAACATTATTAAAAATTGGATTATCTTTTGATGGTGTTTCTGGAATTTTACCTAATAGACCATCATTAATTATTTTTCTAACACTTTTTGGGGTTTTATCCCATATCCCATATTTTATAAGAATTCTTTTTGCATCATCAAAAGTAGTTGAATCAGGAGAGGTTGGTCCTGAGGCAATAAATTCAATAGGATCGTTTACAATATCTGAAATTATTAATGAAATAACATCGCAATTTACATTTTTAACGAGTTGTCCACCTTTAACCAAAGACAGATGTTTTCTTATTGTATTAATCTCACTAATTTCCATATCTGTTTTTAATAACAAACTTGTTGTTTTTTTAAGATCATCTAATCCAATTCGGGGGTTACATAAAAGTGTAGAGCCTCCTCCAGATATGAGAACAAGTATAAGATCTTGTTTTGTACATTCTTTAATCATTTTTAAAATATCATTTGTACCATTAATACTATTTTGATTTGGTATTGGATGTCCTGCTACATATAATTTTATTATATTACTATTTATTTTACCTTTATGATCATTAGTAATTAAGATACCCTTTTTTATGTTTAATACATCTAAAATTGCCTCCCCCATTTTTAAACTAGCTTTTCCAAATCCAACTAAATAAATATTCTCAAAATTTTTAGTGTTTATAATTTTGTTATCAATTGAAATTTGTTCTTCTTTTATATTTTTTTTTACAATTTCATATGGATCAACACTTTTAATCGCTAAGGTTAATATATCAAGAATTTCTTTTCTTTGTTTTTTAATTTCACTATTTTCTCCATTGCAAATAATCTGATTATAATTTTTAAACAACATAAGGATTTTTTTTTTTTAATTTCCAAATTGTAATTGCTTCATAAGGTTTTTTCTCATTTTACGATTTCCTGAAATACCTTTCATCATGCGTTTTGTCATATTATAATATTTTAACAACTCTTTTACATCCTTATTTTCCACACCGGATCCTCTAGCTATCCGTTTGATCCTTGCAGACCGGACTAGATTCGGGTTCTCCATTTCTTCTTTTGTCATAGAATCCATGATGACCCTGAATTTTTGTAATTTATTTTCAGTACTGTCCATATCAACATTTTTTATTCGGCCTGTAAAATTTCCTGGAAGCATCTCAGCAATCTTATTTAATGGCCCCATACCCGATAACATATCCATCTGGTCATACATGTCATTAAGAGTGAATTTACCTGACATCATACGCTTAGCTGTTTTTTCAGCATCTTTACCTTTAACGCTATATTCTGCTTTTTCTAATAGTGATTTAATATCACCCATCCCAAGAATTCTAGAAATAAAACTAGCTGGATCAAAAGTCTCAAAATCATCAGAGTGTTCACCGGTACCAATAAATAGGATCGGCGCACCGACTTCAGCAGCTGCACTAAGTGCTCCACCGCCTTTTGCTGTGCCATCAAGTTTTGTAAGAATAATGCCAGTGATATCCACGGCATCATTGAAAGCCTTGGCTTGCGTTCCTGCTTGCTGCCCCATTGCAGCATCAATCACTAACAATTTTTCATCAGGTTTGGCATTTTGAAAAATATCCTTCATCTCTTGTATTAGAACGTCTTCAAGTTTATGTCTACCTGATGTATCAACAATGATCACATCACTATTTCTTTTAAACTTATTTATACCATCGTTAACAACCCTGACAGCATTTTTTTCATTTTTATCACCATAAAAAGGAACTTTGACTTTTTCTGCTATCTGTTTTAATTGTTCAAATGCTGCGGGTCTATGAACGTCTCCAGCTATCAGGACGGGTCTTAACCCTCTTTTTTTAAAATATGATGCTAGTTTTCCGCAACTCGTGGTTTTTCCTTGTCCATATAATCCTGTCATCATTATTATTTGTTTTTTGATTGGTAATTCTCTTGATTTGCCTAATATATTCACAAGCTCGTCATATACAATATGAATAACATGTTCTCTGTTACTCATTCCAGCTGGAGGTTTTTCTTGCAAAGCTCTTTTCTCGATCTCTTTTGAAAGAGTCAAAACTAATTTTACATTAACATCAGACTGTAGAAGAGCTCTTTGAATATCTCTTACAACTTCCTTTATGAGTTTTGAATCTATATATACTGCATTTGCAATTTTTTTTAATGTACCCTTAAGAGAGTCGCTTAAATCATTCAGGACCATTTATTCTCTATTGAAGGAAATATAAAAAGGATCATTAATAACTATCGCTATTTTCTCTAATACGTTCAAGGTTTGCATTAATAAATTTTTTATAATTATATATTTGATTCTAGCAAATTGGATTTATTATTTTTATAATAAAAAATTACAAAAGGTATTTAGCTCAATAAAATATTCAGTAAAAAAGTGGGGTTATTTTTTTCTCAGAAAGGGATATATGATGAAAAACTATGATGGAGAAATTATCAGAAAACTTGAAATTATGGCTGTAAAGATTAGAAAAAAAATAATTAAAATGTTATATAGAGCCAAATCAGGTCATCCTGGCGGATCATTATCAACGGTTGATGCGATAGTGGCATTATATTTTTTATATATGAACCATAATCCTAAAAACCCCAACGATTCAAACAGGGATCGATTTATTTTGAGTAAAGGACATGCTGCACCTGCCCTATATGCTACTTTAGCAGAATTAGGATATTTTTCTCATGTTGAACTTAATAATCTTAGAAATATGAATTGTATGCTACAAGGACATCCTGCGTGCTTGTGTACACCAGGAATTGAAGCTTCAACTGGATCTTTAGGTCATGGACTCTCTTTTGCGAATGGGGTTGCTTTGGCAGCAAAATTAGATAAAAAGGACTATAAAACTTATGTTATGTTAGGTGATGGTGAAACAAATGAAGGACAAATATGGGAAGCTGCTGCTGCAGCATCGCATTATAAACTGGATAATGTTACGGCTTTTATAGATAGAAATTTTTTACAAATTGATGGAAACACTGAAAAAATTATGCGTTTAGAATCTATTAGAGATAGATGGAGTTCATTTGGTTGGAATGTAATAGAAATAGATGGACATGATATAAAAAAAATATTAGAAGCTTTAGATGAAGCAGATGGTAATTATAACTCACCAACTGTTATAATTTTAAATACAATTAAAGGAAAGGGTGTTTCATTCATGGAAAATAATGTTGATTTCCATGGAGTTCCCCCCAATGAAATGGAATACAATTTAGCAATTGAAGAATTAGACACCTTGCAGAAAAAATTGGAGGCTTCAATTTGAGTAAAAAGACTATGGTCAATCCTAGAAATGCATATGGTCAAAAACTAGTTGAACTTGGTAAAAAATATTCCAATTTGGTAGTTTTAGATGCCGATCTTTCCAAATCGACAAAAACTATTTTGTTTGCAAAAGAATTTCCAGATAGATTCTTTGAGATGGGTATAGCTGAAGCTAATATGATATCTACAGCAGCAGGATTGGCATCTTGTGGAAAAATTGCTTTTGCTAGCACATTCGCAGTATTTGCAACTGGAAGAGTATATGATCAAATTAGAATGGATGTTGCATATTCAAAATCAAATGTGAAAATATTTGCAACTCATGGGGGTATAAGTGTTGGTAAAGATGGAGCGAGTCATCAAATGATAGAGGATATTGCTCTAATGAGAGTTTTACCAAATATGACAGTTATTGCTCCAAGTGATGCTGTTCAAACTGGTAAAATTGTTGAATTAATGGTTGAAAATGATGGTCCTATGTATGCAAGGATAGGTAGAGCGGATGCACCTATTATTTATGAAGAAAATAATTTACAAAATCTAAAATTAGGGGAAGGTTTAATTGTTGAAGATGGAGCTGATATTACAATTATTGCATGTGGTACAATGGTTGATTCTGCTCTGGATGCGCAAAAAACGCTGAAAAGTAAGGGTATAGATACTAGAATTGTTGATATGCATACAATTAAACCTATTGATAAGAAATTAATAATTAAATGCGCAAAAGAAACTGGTTCTATAATCACTGCAGAGGAACATTCGATAATTGGGGGTCTTGGAAGTGCAGTTGCTGAAACTCTAATGGATAATAATATTTCAATCAAATTTTTAAGAATGGGTATAAATGATAGATTTTGCGAAAGCGGAGATCCAAAAGATCTTTTAGAAAAATATGGTTTAAATCAAAAACATATGGTGAAAAATGTTATAAATTTGATAAGAAATTAACGAGAAATAATTATTGTCATTAGATCTTTATCAGCTAGTATATGATCTAATCCAACTTTTTGACCAGAATATTTTGCTGATCTTCCCCAAATCTGTGCATGTCTAAATTTTTTTATAAAATCTTTATGCAATTTTTTACATGCATCTTCAACAGTTTGACCTTTGTTTAGAATTAAGGGATCGTCATAATCTGGATTTTTTCCTATTGGTTTCATAAAAATTCTAATCAGATTAAGTTCTGCAATCAACAAGCTTTTTAATTGATTTAATCCAAGATTTTTACTTGCAGAAATCGCTATAACTTTCCATCCCTTATTTTTAATTTCTCTAATTCTTATACTTAGTTCACTATTTAAAATTAGATCCTTTTTATTTATAATTACAATAGAAGGAACATAAATTCTATTATTCATATATATATCTATTAATTGATCCTCATCAATATCGTCTCTAAATAATAATTCACCATTTGTTATATATTCTGATGAAATTGATTTAATTGTTATTTCACTTAATCTAGTAAGTTTTAAAGTTGATTTGATGTTAATTCCGCCTTGCCCTGTTTTTTTAATAATTACATCAGGTTTTGTTTGATTTAATCTTATTCCTGCTTTATATAATTCCTTTGTCATTAAATTCAGCTGTTCTGTATTCTGTGAATCAATCATAAATATTATTAGATCAACATTCCTAATTGCGGATATTATTTCTCTACCTCTACCTTTACCTTTATACGCTCCTGTTATTAATCCTGGTAAGTCAAGAATCTGAATTTTTGCACCATTATATATCATCATTCCAGGTATTACATCTAATGTCGTAAACTCATATTCTCCAACTCTACTATTAGCATCTGTTAATTTATTTAATAGAGTACTTTTACCAACACTTGGAAAACCAATAAGTCCAATTGTCGCATCACCTGATTTTTTTATTGCAAAACCTTTTCCTTTTATACTAGTAATTTTTCTTTTATCAGATACCTCTCTTAATCTTGCGATCTTTGCTTTTAATTTTCCAATATGATGTTCAGTAGCCTTATTTTTTTGTGTATTAAAAATCTCTTCCTCGATTTTTTTAATCTGTTCATCTATCGTTGAGTCTTTCATATTTTATTATATGAAATATCATTCAGTTTAATAAAAACTGTTGTATTAAATTCATAGTTCTAAAAGAGTAAGTTATCTTTTTAATATATGATTTAAGGTTTTTTAATAAATGTCTTGGACTAAATCTCAAAAAAGGTGTTTTCAGAGAATTATTTGTGGTTTTAGAAGGCACGGTAAGAA
>JAJISJ010000019.1 GCA_022848765.1 Thermoplasmatota archaeon | reverse complement strand
TAATAATTTATCTTCTTCTATAGTTCTAAGATCTTTCCCCCAATCTATAATCATATTTTCCTTTTTTTTAAGGATTTCAATAGCTTCAGAGTATGTAATTGTAGGGAATTTTGAATTTGAAATTTTCTTTAATTTATTATAATCTTGATTTAATATTTCAAGATCTTTTTTATTATTTTTTAAAACATCAACTAGAATATATTTAATTTCATCCTTTGCAATATTAATGACTTCATTTAAATCCATCCAAGCAACTTCCATTTCAGCCATCCAAAATTCAGAAAGATGTCTTGATGTTTTTGATTTTTCAGCTCTAAAAGTTGGACCCATATTGTAAATTTTTTCAAGTGAAAAAATTGCCGCTTCAGCATAAAGTTGCCATGTTTGTGCTAGAAATGTTTTTTTATTATAATATTTAACTTCAAATAATGTCGATCCTCCTTCAGTTTGAGTTGGTTGTAAAATTGGAGCGTCAAATTCAAAAAAACCTCTTTCTCTAAAAAAATTGTGTATAGCTCCAACAACTGTTGATCTTATTTTCATTATCGAGGTTAGTTTTTGTGATCTAATCCAAAGATGTCTTTTATCTAATAAAAATTCTGGGCTTTGATCTTCTACAATAGGGAAAGGTTCTGCAAATTGAATTATTTTAAAACCCAATGTTTGTAGCTCATAACCTCCTGGTGCACGTTTATCTTCTTTAATTACCCCTTCAAGTTCAACAGATGATTCTACTAAAGATTTTTTGGCATCTTTAAATTCTTTTTCCCCAATATTATCTTTTTTAATAGTTGCTTGTAAATATCCTGTAGAATCTCTTAGCATTATAAATACAATATTTCCACTGCTCCGAGTTCGATATATCCAACCACGAACTTTTATAGTATTATTGGTAATACTAGTTCTAAAAATTTCTTCAATTGTTATAAACAATTTTTGAGACATTAATATTTCACTTTTACCAAGATAAATTATTAGCATATATGAATTACGGTAATATAAAAAAAGATAAAGATAACTATTAGAAAAAATTAATTGAATAATAATTTTTCAGCTTTTTTTGTAACTATTTCACGATATTTTTCATCAGTTATTATCATCAAAGCCCAATCTGGAATGATTTTTGATTTAATTGCCTCTGCAACTGGTGTAAAATCACTTATCATTTTTTGCTTATTGCCCTCCAATATTGTAATATCTGTTTTATTAATCCTTGGTTCAGTTTTATTAATTTCATTGAAGGGAATATCTATAATAATATTACCATGAGGGATATTTAAAGCATTTTCAATTTCAATTTCTTTTTCTTTTTTTAAATCATTTTCTCCTAATAAATTTATAATTTTTTTTCTAGATTCATCCAGATTTAAACAGGAAATTGAATATGATTGTTTGAATAAATTTCTATATTTTAAGTAAGTTATTATCTTATTTTGGAATGAGCCTGCATTTTTTAAATAATTCAATATTTCAAGGTCAGTTTTTTTAAAGAAATCAAGAGGATTCAAATTAGATACCATTTCTAATGCTTTTAATAACATCAGTTCTGCAATTCGAACAGTTTTATGAAAATATACTGAGGAATACATTAAATTTCTTGCCATTAATATGTTTTCAATCACACCTATTCCTTTTTTTTTAATTGCTAATTTTTCATTAAAAATTATTAATGTTTGAATATAACGTTGGATATCAATAATACCATATGCAACTCCTGTATAAAAGGCGTCTCTGATTAAATAATCTAACTGATCGACGTCTATTGCGCTATTTAAAATCTCACTTAGGTACATTTTATTTATTTTTTTTCCTTTTATTATATCTGATAATAATTTTTTATCGATATTTTCTTTTTCTAAAATTTCATTGACATTTGGATGTAATATATGATCCTTTTCTTCATTACTGATTATTTCATAATTTCCAAAGATGAGTCTATGTGTTAATTCAACGTGATTTATTTCTAATGAATTTTCAAGTATCATTTCAAAAGTATGAGAAAATGGGCCATGCCCAATATCGTGTAGTAACGCAGCACATTTTATAATGTTTTTTTCTTCTTCATTTAAATTAATAGCTTCAGATAATTCAGATGCAATAAAATATGCTCCTAATGAATGTTCGAGTCTTGAATGATGTGCACCAGGAAATACTAATTGTGCGAAACCTAATTGTTTTATGTTATATAGTCTTTGTAGTTCAGGTGAATTTAACAGTTCAATGAAATAATCTTTAATTTTAATATTTCCATGTATAGAATCTCTAATGATTTTTTTTTCCATATTTATTATCCTAGTGAATATTTTATGAAAACTTAAGTATTTTAAGATATTTTAAATTTAATTAGATGGAATTATTAAATTTCCAATTATACTTCCTGTAATAAAAATGCTCCTAGGCAATTTAGTTTATCTTCATAAGAATTTGGATATAAAAATCGTTCAGTTGCTGCTATACTACTTAGTAATGAATTCCCATCTTGGGGTGTAAAGCAAAAACCAATAATTTCATTATTATTTAATACATGTATTGATGGTAAAACAACAACTGTTTGATCGAGTATTCTACCATAATGACCATGATCTCTACCGAATGAAAATACTAGATTTGCAGATTTTTTTTGTGTAACTGCTACTCTAGGGTTATCCTCAAATTTTTTTACTACTTCTTCAGGTGTTATTTTTGTATTTATTTTTAAATCATACCAGATACAATGCATATATTGTGTATTTAGCTTTAATGCACTTGAAAAAACATTTAGTTTTATTCCTAGAGTATTATAAAGGTGATAGATATCTCTTGCATGATGTGTTCCCATCTGTTTATCATTATGAGTTCCTACTTCAGGGGAGGGTATAAAACTTTTTACTTGACTAATATCATTAGCTCTTCGAATACAGAGAAATTTTCCCTCTTTTAATAAATTTTTTTTATTTTCAATTGCTAATGTATGTATCAATACTGCCATATTATGAGTATTACAACTTACAATATGAATAAATTTATCCTCTTTTTTTATTGCTTCATCATTTATTCCTAAAGCATACATTTTTCCAAAACCAAACTCAGATCCTTGAGCTAGAAAACCCTTCACACGATTTTTATATTTATTATAGTATTTCCCCTTATTCATTAATCCAGTTCCTTTGGGAGTGCAATCAATAATAACTGAGGCGCGTTTAATTGCTTCTTCAGTATTATATATTGGCTCTGTTCCGATTTCTTGAAAATCGTTCAATTTTTCATTAGCTACAGCCAAATTTGCGCCCCTATTTATCAATCCTTTAATTTTTGGTCTATCTAAGGGGTTTGCAGAATGTTTATAAAATGTTATTTCATCAATTCCTAAATCCTGTTTAGCATCGCAAAGTAATCCAATTAGAGGTTCACCGATAGTACCTGTACCCACTACATGAACAATATTTCCATCTGACATTTTTTATCTCCTCCCAAACAAGAGTAAAATGGGAATCGATCATTAGCTTTTAATTTTTGTTATTTTTTAGTAATATTTTGGGGAATGATTTAAAAAGGAGAATATGTTTCACCATCTCCATGGCATTACCTTTAGACGTACTAGAAAAATCAGTTAATCAAAAATTATCTCTTCTATTAAAAGATGGTAGATTCATTGATGGTAAACTTACTGGATATGACGAATATATGAATATGGTTTTAGATGATGTTGAAGAAACATATGAAGAAACAAAAAGACGTCTAGGTACAATAATATTAAGGGGAAATAACGTAGTAAGTATTTCTTTGATGTAATAAATTATATTATGAACAACCGGTAAAATAAAAAAAAATTTTAATTACATTTACAGTTTTATTAAGCGAAAAGCATATATATATACTAATTATATGTCAGTGGTGGAAGGAATCGGGCTGGTAGTTTTTGTTAGAGTGCATCCCATCCCCTCCTAGTGAGGCCAGCCAAATCCTTCCCTTTTAACACAATATTCTTTATTAAAAAACGTTTAAGTATAAAATTTTTATTATAAGAAATTAGATATTATGAGAAGAAATATTAAAGCTGCAAGAGGTAATATTCTTAGATGTAATGGTTGGAAGCAAGAAGCAATTTTAAGAATGCTTGAAAATAATCTTGAAAATGCAGAGATACCTGAAGAGTTAATAGTTTATGGCGGAACTGGAAAAGTCGCTCGTAATTGGGAATGTTATGATAAAATTGTTGAAACACTTAAAAATTTAAAAAATGATGAAACAATGATAATACAATCAGGAAAACCTGTTGCTGTTTTTAAAACATGGGAAAAATCGCCAAGGGTTATCATGGCTAATTCAAATATTGTTCCTCATTGGAGTTCTTGGGAGAATTTCTATGATTTAGAGAAATTGGGTTTAATAATGTATGGTCAGATGACTGCGGGTTCTTGGTGTTATATAGGTACTCAGGGAATTATTCAAGGTACTTATGAAACATTTTCTTCATTAGCAAAAAAACATTTTAAAGCCAATCTTAATGGAAAAATTGTAATTACTGGAGGATTGGGGGGAATGGGAGGCGCTCAGCCTCTTGCTGTTAAAATGGCAGGAGGTATTTGTATTGCAATTGAATGTGACGAGAAACGAATTGATAGAAGAGTAAATTCTGGATTTTGTGATAAAAAAATTTATGATATTAATGAGGCAATTGATTTAGTTGAATCTGCTAAAAAAAATAGTCAGTCTCTTTCGTTAGGATTTTTAGGCAATTGTGCAGATATTTTACCAAAGTTAGTAAAGGATAAATTTATTCCAGATATTGTAACAGATCAAACATCAGCTCATGATGAATTAAATGGATATATTCCGTCAGGATATTATGGAAATAGATTGCATAAAGCATTTAAACTTAGAGAGAGTAATCCTACTGAATATATAAAAAAATCATTATCTAGTATGAAAAATCATTGCAGATCAATGATTGATTTTTATAATAATGGATCAATTGTTTTTGATTATGGAAATAATCTTCGAGGTCAAGCATTAAAAGCGGGATTAAAAAATGCCTTTGATTATCCAGGATTTGTACCTGAATATATTAGACCTATGTTATGTATTGGTAGAGGACCATTTAGATGGATAGCATTATCAGGGGATTTTAATGATATTTTAAAAACAGATAAAACAGTTATTGAAATGTTTCCCAATGATCTAATATTATCAAATTGGATAAAACTTGCGGAAAAACATCTACCCTGGGAAGGGTTACCAGCAAGAGTATGTTGGTTAGGTTATGGTGAACGGGAAAAATTCGCATTAAAATTAAACAGAATGGTGAGAGACATTGATATAGGACCAATTGCAATAACTAGAGATCATTTGGATAGTGGTAGTGTTGCTTCCCCATATAGAGAAACTGAAAATATGAAAGATAAAAGTGATATTATTGCTGATTGGCCTTTAATAAATGCATTGTTAAATTGTGCCGCAGGTGCTGATAGCGTTCAAATTCATAATGGTGGTGGGGTTGGAATTGGTTTTTCAACTCATGCCGGCATGGTCGTTGTTTGTGATGGAACTATAGAAACTGATGAGAGGATAAAGCGAGTATTTAAAACAGATCCGGGCATGGGAGTTGTTAGACATGCTGATTCAGGTTATGTTGATTCAATAAAACTTGTAAAAAACTCCGATCTAAATATGCCTATGATTAGATAATTATAGATTTATTGAACAATTAAACTAAAACTTAAAGTAGGGCTTTATTTTTAAGGGTGATCGAGTAATATGAGTTTAGGAACAAATATATTGGAATTTATAAATGATGTTTTTAATACATTAGGCGTTAATGTAAGTCCATTTATTAAACAGGTTATAGCATCAGTAAGTATATTTTTATTTTTCATAATAATAGGTTGGATAGTTTACTATATTTTTGAACGTTATTTTACTCGATGGGCAGAAAAAACAAAAACAAATTTAGATGATGAAATACTAAAAAACATAAAAAAACCAATTTATTTTTTTGTTATTCTTATAGGACTATATTCTGCTTTTGAAACCCTTGCAATACTTGAAAATTATTCAGAGGTTTTTACATTTATATTTACAATAGCTGAAATACTACTAGCAACATTTATTATAACTAGAGTTGTAAATGTAGTTATTGCATGGTATTCAGAGAAAAGATCAAAGAGAGAAATGAGTGAACATATACTTTTTATTTTAAAAAAAATAATTAATGCTATAATTTTTTTATTTGCCTTTTTAATAATATTATATGTACTGAAAATTGATCTTTCAGGTATTGTTGTTGGTTTAGGAGTTGGTGGTATTGCTATTGCATTTGCTTTACAAAATGTTCTTGGGGATATATTTAGTGCTTTTTCTATATATTTTGATAAACCATTTGAAATAGGAGATTTCATTATTGTAGGTGAATATTCTGGAAATGTTAAAAAAATTGGTATGAAATCTACACGTGTACAATTACTTCAAGGAGAGGAACTTGTATTAGCCAACTCTGTGTTAACCTCTACAAGTGTAAGAAATTTTAAGAAATTAAAGAAAAGAAGAGCTAGTTTTAGTTTCGGTGTCACCTACAATACACCCTCAAAAAAACTGAAAAAAATTCCAAATATAGTAAAAGAAATTATTGAGAAAAATGAAATTTTAGAGGTACTTAGAATACATTTCAAAGAATTCGGTGATTTTAGTCTTAATTTCGAAGTTGTATATTATATTCGTAATAAAGATTATACAGTTTATATGGATGTTCAACAGGAGATAAATTTTGCAATAAAAGAAGCATTTGAAAAAGAAGGTATTGAAATGGCGTTTCCAACACAAACTATATTTTTAAACAAAGAAAATTGATAAAAAATTTATTTGATAAATGATTTAATTAAAATAATTTCTACACATTTAAAAAAAAAATTTGGCCCCGTGGTGTAGCGGTTAGCATAAGAGACTCTGGATCTCTTAGCGCCAGTTCGAATCTGGCCGGGGCTGTATTTAATAATCATATAGTTAAAAAAGTGAAGAAATATGGCTAATGATGAAAAATATTCACATGATTTTATAAGGGAAATCATAAATAAAGATTTAAAAACAAAAAAGAACGATAGTCGGGTACATACTCGATTTCCACCTGAACCAAATGGACATTTACATGTTGGTCATGCAAAGTCAATTTGTTTAAATTTTGGAATCGCTGAAGAATATAATGGAAAATGCAATCTCAGATTTGATGATACTAATCCTATTAAAGAGGGTGATGAATATGTCAAATCAATAATTGATGATGTTGGATGGCTTGGTTTTGATTGGGAAGATAGAATATATTATGCTTCAGATTATTTTCCTCAGATGTATAATTATGCTATTGTTCTAATTAAATCTGGAAAGGCATATGTTGATGATCAAAATGCTAATGAAATAAGTTATAACCGTGGAACTGTGAATAAATCTGGAAAAAATAGTCCGTATCGTGATCGTTCGATAGAAGAAAATCTTGAATTATTTGAATTAATGAAAAAGGGTTATTTTAAGGACGGTGAGAAAGTACTTCGCGCTAAAATAGATATGTCACATCCCAACATGAATATGAGAGACCCTGTTATGTATAGAATTTTACATGCTTATCATCATCGTACAAAAGATGAATGGTGTATTTATCCAATGTATGACTGGGCCCATGGTCTAGAAGACTCAATCGAAAAAATTACTCACTCCATTTGTACCCTTGAATTTGAAAATCATAGACCATTATATGACTGGTTTCTAAAAGAATTGAAAATTTTTCAGCCCCAACAAATTGAATTTGCTCGTTTAAATCTTACATACACTGTTATGAGTAAAAGAATGCTATTAGAATTGGTAAATAAAAATTATGTAAATGGATGGGATGATCCCCGTTTACCAACTATAAAAGGTATGAAAAGAAGAGGTTATTCACCAGCATCCATAAGAGATTTTTGTAGGAGAATTGGAGTTGCCAAAGTAAATAGTAATATACCTGTTGATTTCCTAGAACATTGTGTCCGCGAAAATTTAAATAAAACAGTTCCCAGATTTATGGGAGTTCTTCGACCATTAAAAATAACAATAGAAAATTACCCAAATGATCTAATTGATGATATGAACGTAATTAATAATCCTGAGGATGCTAATGCAGGAATCCGAAAGGTACCTTTCTCAAAATCATTATATATTGAACAAGATGATTTTATGGAATATCCTTCAAAGAAATTTTATAGATTAGCACCTGGAAGGGAAGTTAGATTAGTCAATGCATATTTTTTAAAATGTAATGACGTGATTAAAGAGGGAGAAATAACAAAAGAGTTAACATGTACTATTGATCATAATACAAAAGGAGGGAATTCCCCAGATGGCCGAAAAGTTAAATCAACTATACATTGGGTATCATTACAGAAAGCAATTGATGCTGAAGTTCGTTTATATGACCGATTATTTACAATTGAGAATCCTACAGGTAAAAAGGGTCAAGATTATAAAGATTTTATAAATTCAAATTCTTTAAAAATTTTAAAGAATTGTAAAATTGAGTCCGCTGTTTCGGAATTAAAACCATTTGATAGGTTTCAATTTTTAAGAAAAGGTTATTTCTGTATCGATCCAGACAAAAATGATAAAAAATTGGTTATAAATCAAACTGTAGAATTAAGAGATAAATGGTCAAAAATAAAAAATAATTAAAAAATTATAGTATTAATATAAATTTTTCATATTAGATGTATTATGATTAATCCAACATTTTTACATTAATTTTATTATTCAATTCAATTAGAGCTCCACCACCCGTTTTACCAATACTACAATTAATAATAGTTGTATTCTTGAATTTGATAAAACCAGGATTTTCATGTATATGACCACATAAAACAAGTCGAGGATTATACTTATTAATAATTTTTTTTAAATCTTTACTACCAGAGTTCAAACCAAGAAAAAATTTATCTTGTAATCCATAAGGCGGAATATGTGTTACAAGAACTGTCGATTTATCTAAAATTTCTCCTATCGGTTTAAAAGAAGCATTAACTTTAATTTGTAAATCAAATTGGACATCTATTTCACCCCCTATACCAATAAAAGGAATATTATCAACAATTTCTTTTTTTAGATGAATATTAATTGCTTTACTATAATCAATTGCTTTCAAAATTTCATTAGAGTCAATATTTCCGTGAATCGCTAATGTTTTTACTTTAATTTGATTTAGTATATTTATTGCAACGTCTGCTGGCCCAAATTGTGTTATATCCCCACAAATAACAATCAAATCAGGAGTATATTTTTCGATATTTTTTAGTACAATATTTAATCTATATTGTGACCCATGTATATCTGCTAATGATAGTATTTTCAAAATTTACACCAACATATATTCCTTAATTCAATATCGACATATAATAAGCATATTAACAAGTATAAATATATTTATTTCACCAAAATCAAATATACTAAAACCTTATTTCCCAAATTACATGCCAGTTATAACATTTGATTATGAAGATTTTCTTAATTTATTAGGTTATGACATATCAAAAGAAGAATTAATCAATAGATTACCAATGATTGGAGCAGATTTTGATAAAATAGAGGGCAATAAAATAAGTATTGAATTCTTTCCAAATAGACCTGATCTTGCATCTGTTGAAGGTATCGCAAGAGCTTCAAGAAACTTTTTTGGCTTTGAACTTGGTTTAAAAAATTATGATATTAATAATTCAGATATCACCATTCAGGTTGACAATTCAGTAAAAAATATTCGCCCTTATGTAAGTTGCGCTCTTGTGAAAAACATTACTATGACAGATGAACTTATTTCATCATTAATGGATTTGCAAGAAAAATTACATTTTGGAATAGGCAGAAATCGTAAAAAAGTTGCTATTGGCGTTCATAATTTTGATCCCATCAAACCCCCCTTTGTATATAAAGCGGTTGATCCTAATTCAGTTGAATTTGTTCCATTAGCAAAAATTGAATCAATGACATTAGATGAAATCCTTAAAAAGCATGAAAAAGGAATTGATTACGCTCATTTGTTAGATGGTTATAAAAAATATCCTTTAATAGTTGATTCTTTAGAAAATGTATTATCTTTTCCCCCTATAATAAACGGAATACTTACCGAAGTTACCCCATTCACAACTGATTTATTTATTGATGTTACTGGAAATAATTTAAATCCAATAAATTATGCATTAAATATAATTACAACTGCTCTTGCTGAAAGAGGGGGAAAAATTTTCAATACTTTGGTTAAATATGATGACATGTCTTATATTTCACCAAATTTAACACCCAAAAAAAGAGAAATATCCGTTAGTTATATTAATAAAATTCTTGGAACAAATATGAAAGTAAAAGAAGTCACTAAATCTCTAAAGAAAATGGGATATGACACCGAAGTAATTGAAGAAGATCTAATTAAAATTAAGATACCATCTTGGAGAATTGATATCTTACATAAAATAGATATTGTTGAAGATGTATCTGTTGGATATGGTTATGATAAATTTGAGATCGATTATCCAAAATCATTAACATATGGGCGCTTATTAAAACATTTTAATTTATTCAATGTATTAAGAAATATAATGATTGGTTTAGGTTATAATGAAGTAACAACCTTCACAATCTCTAATGAAAAAAATGAATTTGAAAAAATGAATGATAAGATAAAAGAAAGAGTACAAATAATAAATCCTATTAGCGAAGAATATTCCTGCCTAAGAATAAGTCTATTACCCTCATTATTAAACATATTAAAAGAAAATAGGCATCATTCACTTCCCCAAAAAATTTTTGAATTAGGAATAATAGTTGATAAAAATTATAAAAACAAATATAATCTTGCAGGATTAAAAATGGATGCAAAATCCAATTTCTCAGAGTGTAAATCAACAATTGATGCAATTATGAGAGATATTGGGAAAAAATATAAGATAGATGAAAAAAATCATCCAGCTTTTATAGATGGCAGATGCGCTTCAATCATCCATCATCATAGGGAGATAGGTTATTTTGGGGAACTCCATCCAGAGACAATAATCCATTTTGAATTAGAACATCCAATTATTGGTTTTGAAATCCAAGCGGGAAGTATTATCCAAGATAATTAATTATTCAAGACTTCCAACAATTTTTTCAACTTCATTTAAAATTTCACAAGATTTTACTAATTTTTTCATATTCGTATGATCTTTGTATAATGGTCGGTCAATATCTAAAAATTTAACATATCTTCGTATTATTTCCTTTGCTTTCGACACCCCTTCTCCAAAATTATAATCTCTAAAATCAAGAGCTTGAGCTGCAGCCATTAATTCAATTCCTAAAATACCATATGCATTATCAAGTATCTGAAAATTTTTTATTGCAGTATTCATACCCATTGATACAAAATCTTCTTGATCTGCAGCGGCTGGTATTGATTGTATTGAAGCAGGTGCTGATAATATTCGTTGCTCAACAACCTGCATATCAGCCGTATATTGACTCAACATTAAACCCGAAAATATTCCAGCACCTCTAGTTAGAAAAGATGGTAAACCAACATTCAAAGCTGGATTATTTAATCTATTTAATCTTCTTTCAGACATTACACTTACCATTGTAATAGCAATACCCGCCATATCCATAGGTAAAGATACAGGGGTTCCTTGAAAATTTGCACCAGACAATTGCAAATTTTCGTTTGGGAAAAAAATTGGATTATCCCCTACTCCATTTAACTCAATCTCAACTTGGGATCTTGCATATTTTAATGCATCATGAGCAGTTCCAATGACCTGTGGAGTTGATCTCATTGAGTAGGCATCCTGAATTTTACATTTTATTTTTCTTTTATATAGATCCCCCTCTTTAATTAAATTATTTATTGCTTTTGCACTCCTAATCGCACCTTTAAATCCTCTAGCTTTATGTAATTTTGTTGTATAAGGATTCATATTTGCCTTTAAAGCTTCAAGAGACATCGCCGCAGCAATTTCCGCTTGTTTTAACCAATTATTTGCATCATATAAAAAAATAGCACTCATTGCGGTTAACAAATTTGACCCATTAATAATTGATAATCCATCTCGAGGTTCAAGACCCGGAATTTTTATCCTTGCTTTATCCATTGCCTCTTTACCTTCCATCAGTTTATCCTTATAAAACGCTTCCCCTTCACCCATCATTAAAAGAGCAATTTGAGACATTGGTGCCAAATCACCACAGGCACCAACTGAACCTTTTTGGCATACAAAAGGTGTAACATTTTTATTTAACATCTCCCTTAAAGTATTTGTTATTTCTAATCTACATCCCGAATTCCCATGAGCATGTACATTAATTCTACTTAATATAGCCCCTCTAACATATTCTAATGGAGCTGCCTCACCTATACCTGCAGCATGATTATAAACTAGATATTTTTGAAAATCTTTTAATTTTTTACTATCAAGAACAATTTCAGAAAATTCTCCGATTCCAGTATTAACACCATACATTATTTCTCGAGCGTTTATTTTTTCCTCAAGCATTAATCTACATTTTTTAATTTTTTTAATAGATTCAGGATGGATCTTCACTTTCTCCTTATATCGAGCAACTTTAACTAATTTTTCTATTGTCAATCCTTCCCCGCTAATGATAATTGTCATAATTAACCCTCAATAAATATCCAAATTACATATATAAATTAAATATTTATTTAATTTAAATTATATTGGATATTTCCATATGTGTTGTATAGATATTAACCTCTTTTTCATCATAATTCAAATTTGATTTAATATAACTTTCTAAAAAATATTTTTTTAATTTTTTATAAAAAATATTACTAAAAAACTATTAAAGGGAAAAAATTAACCTTAAAGTATATTATTTAAATGACATTAGGTATTCTGATGAAAATTATTTGTAGCAAATGTAATAATCCTGCTGTAACCTATATAAGATACAATGGAACCCATCTTTGTAAAGACCATTTCATACAATATTTGGAAAAAAGAGTGAAGAAAGAGATAAATAAGCAAGGAAAATTACAAAATAACACGAAAATTGGTATTGCAGTTTCAGGAGGAAAAGATAGTATTGTTGTACTTCATTTAATAAATAAAATTTTTTCAAAAAGAAAAAATATCGAAATGATTGTGCTTACTATAGATGAAGGAATAAAAAATTATCGGAATAATAGTATTAATTATGTTTTTGAAAATTCCAAAAAACTTGATATTGAATATAAAATAATCAGTTTTAAAAAAATAATTGGAAAAACAATGGATGAAATTGCCCATTCTGAAAATGATATAGGTTATTGTAGCTATTGTGGTGTTTTTAGAAGATTATGCTTGAACAATATATCAAAAAAATTGAAAATTTCAAAACTTATCATGGGACATAATCTTGATGATATGTCCCAATCAATAATGATGAATTTTGTTAATGGAGATATAAAAAAATTAGCAAGACTAGGACCACATATGAAAATTCAACCGGGATTAGTTCCAAGAATGATGCCTTTACGACTGATCCCAGAAAAAGAAATTACACTATATGCACTATTACAAAAAATATCATATCACGATGGAGAATGCCCATATGCGATTAATGCATATAGAGGCGTTTTTCGAGATATTATTAATACTCTTGAATATAAAAATCCGGGTACAAGACATAGTATTATTAAAAGTTATGATAACATTAAAAATTTATTAACAAAAAGTTATCCCCCTACTGAATTAAATAGTTGCATTAGATGTACAGAACCTACATCACAAGAAATTTGCAAAGTTTGTACATTAAAATCAAAGTTAAAAATATTATAGATTAGTTGTATTCCATCAAAAATCAAAAACCTTTTTATTCTAAATAATACTGACTAGATTAAAATGAAACATTTAGAAATTAAATGTAAATCTTTAGATCTTCTTTTAAATGGGGGATTTGAAAATAATATTATTACAAAAATATATGGGGAAGCAGGCAGTGGTAAAACAAATTTATGTTTGCAGGCTTCAAGGGAATGTGCAAATATTGGAAAAAAAGTAGCATATATAGATAGCGAAGGTGTATCCCTTGAAAGATTAATTCAAATTTGCTCAGATTATAATTATAAAGATATTCTTTCTAGGATAATTTTTTTTAATCCAACTTCGATTGAAGAACAAGAGTTGATGATAAAAGAAGCCATTAAAATAAAAGATCTTGGTTTAATAATAGTAGATACTATAAATCTTTTTTATAGGATCAATCTTGAAGATGATAAAGAAGGTTCAATGCGATCTTTCACTAGACAAATAGCAAATTTACAAATCACATCTAGAGAAAAAAAAATTTATGCAATTATTGTTGAACAAGTATATACAGATAAAAATGGTATTATTAAACCTTTTACCAATAGAGATACAGAACATATGATAAAAACAAGTATTAAACTTGAAAAATTGGATATTGGAATAAGACAAGCAACAATAATAAAACATCGATCAGAACCAGAAGAAAAAAAGGGAATTTTCAAAATTACACAAAAAGGTTTGGAATAATTAAAAAAAAATGGTAAAAATAAATGATTGGTTAAATGATAGTAAATACATCAAACCTCTTTCTCCCGCATGTAGTATGTGTTCAAAAGGTTCTAAGATGGTTCTACTAGTAACAGGCATTTGTTCTTTTGATTGTTTTTATTGCCCTATAAGTTTTGATAAAGGAGGGAGAGACAGAATTTTTGCAGATGAATGGGAATTAAAAGATGAAAATGATACAGAAAAAATAATTCAAGAAGCAAAATATATACAAGCAACAGGTGCAGGAATAACGGGGGGAGACCCTTTAATTGTTTGGAAAAGAACAAAAAAGTATATATCATTATTAAAAGATGAATTTGGTTCAAATTTTCATATTCATTTATATACAAAAGCTAATAAAAATGATAAATATATAGATGATTTCATATCTGCAGGTCTTGATGAAATTAGATTTCATCCTTCACTAACTGATTGGAAAAATATGGATAAAAGTCCAATATCAAAAATTATTAAAGATGTAGTTAACAAGGATGTTGATGTAGCAATTGAAATACCTTCAATTCCTAAAATGAAGAATGAAATATTGTCTTTAATTAATTGGTGTAATATAAATAATATTAAATGGATAAATATTAATGAACTTGAATTTTCCGAACGTAATGCTAAAAATTTTTTCTTAAAAAATTATCAAAGTAAAGACGATAATTCATCATCTATTAAAGGTAGTGAAGATATTGCATATGATATTTTATCAATAATTTCTGAACAGGATTATAAAACTGGAGTTCATTATTGTTCATGCTCATTTAAAGATGGTGTTCAATTGGCCAATAGAATTATTCGAAGAGCAAAAAATATTGTTAAAACACATGAAATTATTAGTAATGAAGGAACCTTGATTAAAGGTATTATTTATCCGCAGAATAATATTACTTTAAAAATGATATATAAAAAATTAATATATGATTTCAAAATTGAAAATAAAAAAATTTACATAAATTTTGATAAAAACAGAATTGAGATGAAAATTTTAGAGCTAAATGAAATTGCAGCAAAACTAATAGATCAAGGTTTGTTTTCCTTTTTAATAGAAGAATATCCAACTGCAGATGGACTGGAAGTGGAAAAAATTCCATTACCAATATGATTTCAAATTATTATATTATAATCATAAAACACTGAAAAAGGTTTTTATATAACTCCCACATTCCCTCCTTTACATTTTCTTAAGGGAATGTATCCGTGAAAGCTTCAAAAGGAGGCTAAAAAATTGCCAATATATGTTAAATTTAAAACAAATAAAGAAGTCCAGGATTTAGCCTATGATATTGTTGAAAAAGCTAGAGATAATGGAAAAGTAAGTAAAGGTGCAAATGAAGTTACAAAACAAGTGGAAAGAGGACAAGCAAAACTTGTTGTTATGGCTGAAGATGTCACACCAGAGGAAGTACTTGTACACATGCCCATATTATGTGAAGAAAAAAATATTCCTTATGCATACGTTCCAAGTAAACAGGAATTAGGTAATTCAGCAGGTTTATTAGTAGGTACTTCAGCTGTTGCAATTATTGATTCTGGAAAAAATAAAACAGGAATTGAAACCATTACAAAAAAATTAGATGAATTGAAGAAATAGGGTTAAAAAATGGTAGAAGGAACTCCTTGTGAAATAGTTGAAATAATAAGTAGAACAGGTATGGCTGGAGAAGCATGCCAGGTTAAGGTGCGAGTTTTAGAAGGTTTAGATAAAGGCAAAATAATTACAAGAAATGTTATGGGCCCTATTCAACTTGGTGATATACTAATGCTTAGTGAAACACAAAGAGAAGCAAAAAGTATAGGTGGGCCAAGATAGAGGAATATTCATGGTCGAGAGAAGAACTTGTTCGTTTTGCGGAAATGAAATAGAACCTGGTACAGGAAAATTATATGCAAAAAAAGATGGTACTGTATTTAATTTTTGTAAGAATAAATGCCAGAAAAACATGTTAAAATTAAAGAGAATTCCAAGAAGAGTTAGATGGAGTAAATATTACGCTAAAAAATAACTTTTTTATCAATTATTTATTTTTTAAAATTTAAAAATTATGTTAATTTTTTATTATACTTATTCTTAAATAAAAAATAATATTAATATGGAAAGTACTATCTTAAATCTAATTATGGAGGTGTCTAATTGATTAAGTTTAATTTGAAAGTAGTTGGAATTGAAAAACCTGATGAGATGAATTTTATTTTAGGTCAAACTCACTTTATTAAATCACTAGAGGATTTATATGAAGCAATTATAAATTCTGTCCCAAATGCAAAATTTGGAATAGCATTTTGTGAAGCTAGTGGAGCATGTAAAATTAGATATTTAGGAAATGATAAAGTATTAGAAAAACTTGCTGTAAAAAATGCATCAAAAATTGGAGCAGGACATTCTTTTATAATTTTTATGAAAAATTGTTTTCCTATAAATATTCTAAATAAAATAAAAAATGTTTATGAAGTTTGCTCAATATTTTGTGCAACTGCAAATCCAACAAAAGTTATAATTGCAGAATCTACATACGAAAAAGAAATTGGACGTGGAATTTTAGGTGTAATAGATGGATTTATACCAAAAGGTGTTGAAAATAAAGAAGATATTAAATGGAGAAAAGATTTTCTTAGAGATATTGGATATAAACTTTAATAACCATTTTCACCTATCATTGGAACAAAAGCACATCCACCAAGGTTATTAATTATTGTTTTCCCCCCTATTTTTTCTAATAAATTTAAAGCACAAATAATATTTCCTATCGGCACCATCAACTTTCCAGGATCTTTTAATTGTTCAATAAGAATTGAAGGAATTCTTGGCGCAGCACAAGTTACATAAATTCGGTCATAGGGCGCCTTTTCTTGAAAACCTATAGAACCATCACCTATTATTATATCTACATTAGTAATTCCTGTTTCAATTAAATTTTTTTTTGCAAAATTCGCTAATACTGATATTCTTTCGATAGAAAAGACATGTCCTTCTTTTCCAATTATCTTAGACGTTATTGCTGCATGATAACCAGATCCAGAGCCAATTTCTAGTATTTTTTGTCCTTTTTTAAGATCTAAATCTTCACACATAATTGCAACCATATGTGGCGCGGATATTGTTTGTCCATTTCCAATTTCAAGAGGAATATCAGAATAAGCATAATAATTTAGATTTTTTGGAATGAATTTTTCTCTAGGGATTTCTAAAAAAGCATGCTCAATTTCAACCGTTTTAATTCTTCCTTCTTTTTTTAATTTTGATACTAATTTTCTTCTTTCATCACAAAAATCCATATAATATCAAATATATTAAATGTTAATAATATAAAAAGTTAGAGGGTGTAAAAGATATTTTTTAATTATTTTGTATGCAAGGTTATATTTATTATATGATTAAATATTTCATTCAAGAATAATGAAGAAAAAAGTAATCATTGCACTTGGTGGAAACGCATTAATAAAGAAAAATCAAAAAGGAAATATCTATGAGCAATTTGCCAATACAAGAACAATTTCTGAATCAATTGTAAAAATGATTAAGGAAAATTACAAAGTTGTAATTACCCATGGTAATGGACCCCAAGTTGGTTCAATTTTGTTACAAAACAATGCAGCGAGAGATGAGTTACCACCAATGCCTCTTGGAATTTGTGTTGCTGAAAGTGAAGGACTTATTGGTTATATGATACAACAATGCATGTACAATGAATTAATGAAATCAAAAATTGAAAAAGATGTGGTAACACTAATTACACAAGTTTTAGTTGATAAAAATGATTCTTCATTTTCAAATCCAATAAAACCAATAGGACCTTTATTTAACAAATTTGAAGCAAAAGAACTTATTGAAGATGGATACAAAGTAAAAAAAATTACTAATGGATGGCGTATTGTAGTACCGTCACCCGATCCAATAAAAATAATTGAAGGAGAGATAATAAAAAAATTAGTTGATGAAGATATTATTATTATTGCTGCAGGGGGTGGAGGAATGCCAGTTGTTAATAATAATTCAAAATTAGATGGAGTTGAAGCTGTTGTAGATAAGGATTTAGCATCTGAATGTCTTGCAGAGTCAATTGGAGCTATTAAAACAACTACAGAAGATGGATAGTGCCATTAGTACAATCGAATACAACAGGTCAGCGTATCCAAGTGAGATACAGCAGCTTGCGAGAGAACTGGAACG
>JAJISJ010000018.1 GCA_022848765.1 Thermoplasmatota archaeon | reverse complement strand
CAACAATAGCATCATAGTTATCATATATTAATGATTGATCATATTTTGTACTAATTGGAATTATTTTTATAATCGGTGTTTTTTTTTGTCTTGAAAAATAGCTTTCAATTTCATTCTTTCTTTCTTCAAAGGATTTAACATTTGTCTTTTTTTTTATAACCTCTCCTCTCGTAAGACCAATATATAAAATCCCTTTCTCACCTGCTACTTCTATTGCTTTATCAAAAAGTTTTTTATGCCCTTTATGTAATATATTAAATGTACCACCTAAACAAACTCTCATATTTTTTGAGTAATAATCAAATTTTATAAAAAATTATGTCAATAAATAATCTAATAATGGGCTTAACCAAAAATAATTTCATTTTGGAATTTTTAATGATAAAAAATCAATAAATATTTTGAGTAGGGAGATGGGATGGGATCTAGAAATCTTATATATTTTTCTGTTTCCCTGAAAGGAAGAAGGGCATTATATGCCACTTCAAGATATGATATATCATCAGTAAGTGGTCATAAACTCAAATGCAATCAGCTCCCCACTCAAAAGCTATAATAAAAAATCCATATTTAATTATTATGGTTATCCCCAATATATTAATGTAACAATTGTTTCAGGATAATTTGATAAAATTTATATACTACTTTGTTATAGTAACTTATATGAAGGGAAGGTAGAAAGGGTAAAATAATATTTTTTTTCTTCATATTATTTGTCCCCTACCCTTTCTCCTTTTTTATCTTTTATAAAAACCAATAATTATAAGATAATAATTTATAACAAAAAAAAAGAGGTATTAAATTGAGATCAGAAAAAACTATAAGAGAAAAACTTGAAGAAATACAATATACCTTTGGCGATACATTTGACTTCGAAGTACCAAAAGATACAAAAATAATATATAAAACATTAAAATGGGTGCTAGAAGAAATAGATGATCTAAATTAAAAAAAAATTACACTAAATATCATTAACCTTAAAACATTTAAAATCAAAATATATGTACCTTTTAAATAAATAAAATCAAAATTAGGGCCAGTGGTCTAGTGGTTATGACGTCGCGCTTACAACGCGGAGATCGCCTGTTCAATTCCGGCCTGGCCCATTAAAACATTTTATAAGGTGAAAAAGATGGGAGAAAAAATATTATTTTCATTAGAAAACTGCATTAAATGTACACAAACAAAAGAACTAATGAACGATAGAGATGATATTAAGATACTTACATATCCTCATGAAATTAATGAATGGGATAAAGATCAACTCGACCATGCAAAATCATATGATGTATTTGAAGATCTAAAAAAAACAGCCCCGATATTATGTATCGATGGAGAAAAAAAAATTGGATACCTACGAATAAGGAAATGGCTGCAAGATACTGAAAAATAAATTTTTATTATTCTTTAATAAATCCTAATAATCTATCCAACGAATTTCCCCTATGTGAAAACCTGTTTTTCTCATCAACTGTCATCTCAGCAAAAGTCTTATTCTCACATTTAGGGATAAATACCGGGTCATAACCAAAACCATTATCACCAACTTCTTCAAATCCAATATGCCCAAAACATTCCCCTGCAAAAACATGGATCTGTTTATCTGAATTAACATAAGCAATAACAGATTTAAAACATGCACCTCTATCTTTCTTGATACCATCTAATAATTTAAGTATACCTTTACAACCAATTTTATAAAAAACATCCGCAGAATAAACACCAGGAAAATCATTAAGATTTTTAATAAAAATACCCGCATCTTCAATAATGAAGGGCTTATGAAATCTCTCAAGAATATAACTAACACCAAAATTAACAACATCCTCGAGACTATTCGCTTGAACTTCAGGGTATCCAAGATTTTTTTGAATAACTTTAAAATCCGCTTCAATTAATTTATTTGCAACTTCTTTATACTTACCTTTATTACTTGTTATAAAATATAAATCCTTCATCTATATCTCCCTCTTTTCACAATTTCCTCAATTTTATTAATAACCAAATTAGCATCCTGTTTTAATTCTTTTTTATAACCATCTAAAACAAATTTAAAATAATCAGCATATTTTGAATGAGTTGATTCAATAGCTTCCATGAGAACATGTAAATCAACACCTTTTATCTCAATTTCATTATTTATCTCACCAAGACCAAAATCAATAAAATAAATCTGATTATCAGATAAAATCATATTAGAAGTTGTAATATCACCATGAATAATATCCGCATTATGAAGCCACGCAATACTCTCACCAATTCTTCTACAGATACCCTCACGTTCTGTATCATCTAAATCATTAAATATATCTTTTATTCGTTTCCCATCTATATACTCCATTGTGATAATACCTTCTTCAAGGTCAACGTCAAATATAATTGGTACAGAAACACCCTGTTTACGAGACTCAGCAATCAATTTTGTCTCACCTTTAGTCCTAGATGAAATAAGACGATCATCTATGTTTTTAATACGATATCTCTTCTTAACACGCCTTTTTTCAACAACCTTATAACCCATATACTTTGATAGACAGATTTCAGCTTCAGCACCTCTATAAATCACATTTTTTTTAGTCACGCCAACTCACATCCACCATATCTGTCCTGAAACGCTGATCAATAATAGTATCTTTAATACTCATTCTAATCCCACCATCATACATTAAGAAACCAAGCCATGCAATCATTGCACCATTATCAATACAAAGATCCTTGGGCGGAACAAAGAAACTCGCTCCTCTATCCTCAGCCATAGTTTTAACCATATCACATAAACGCTTATTACTAGCAACACCACCACCTAGAAGAACTTCATCTTTTTCAGTATGAGCCATAGCCCTCTCAGTAACCTCAGTTAAAGCAGCAAAACAAGTCTCCTGCATCGAAAAACAAATATCCTCCAGAGATTCTTTTTTATTATAATATTGCTGAGATGCAGTAAGAAGACCCGAAAAAGCAATATCCATACCTTTAATCGTATAAGGTAAATCTAAATATTTCCTACCATTTTTCGCAAGATTCTCAATTTTAGGGCCACTAGGAAAATCTAAACCAACAATTCTACCAAACTTATCAAGACAATTACCAATACCAATATCTAAAGTCTCACCAAAAACACGATATTTACCTTCAGCAAATCCAATAACCTGAGTATTCGCACCCGATGTATATAGTAAAACAGGATCTTTACAATCCTTAAATATGCCACGACCTATCTCAAGATGAGCTACACAATGATTCACACCAATAATTGGTTTATCAATCGAAAGAGAAAGAGCTCTTGCAGCAGTTGCAGCAGTCCGAAGACATGGACCAAGACCAGGGCCCTGAGAAAAAGAAACAAGATCAATATCTGAAAAATCAACCTCTGATTTAACTACTGATTCTTTAATTAAATCAGCAATATATTTTGCATGATGATTCGCAGCCTCACGAGGATGAATACCACCCTTCTCAGGCTTATAAGTTTTTATATTATTAGAAAGAACTTTACATAAATTACTTTCATCCCGGATAATTCCAATACCAATTGAATGAGCTGTTCCTTCGATACCAATACATATCATAATGAAGTCGTGTAAATAGAATCAAATTAAAATAAATTTGGCATAAAATAAGATATTTTATTTGATTTTAGAGATCAACACTAATCTTCACTTTGATATCATCAATATCCCAAATTTTTACAAGCTTTCCAATTGGTTTATCAGAATAAACATATTTATCTGACCTTGTCTCTTCCTTTATATATGCTTCCCAATTTTTTAACATATTTTGTTTATCTTTTGATATATCTATTATTGTGAATATATGTTTTTCAACTTCTAAATCAAGTTCTTTTCTCATTGATTGAATTCTTCTTACAATCTCTCTTGCAAAACCCTCAGCTTCAAGTTCAGGCGTGAGAGTAGTATCAATAAATAGTGTTATATCCTCTATTTTAGTACTAGCAATATTTTCTTTTTCACTTTCAAAAACTTCAAAATCATCCTTCACTAGACTTATTTCTTCATTATCAAATCTGATCTTTATTGACTCATTTTCTAATATATCTTTATATAATTTTATGTCATCAATTTTTTCAATTTGCTCAACAATTTTTTTTGCTTTTTCTTTATATTTTGGACCAATATGCGAATGATTGGGTTTTAATTTTTTAATCATAAAATCCGATGTATCCCTCTTAAAAGTGATTTGTTTTACATTTATCTCCTCATTAAGTAAATCAAGTAAATCTTTTATTAAAATTTCAATATCTTTGGAACATACAATTGTTGCACTATTTAGAGGTATTCTTACTTTAATACCAACTTTTGATCTCAATGCCCTACCTGCTTCAACAAGCTCTCTAATTCGATTCATCCCATCTTCTAATCTATCATCAATCACATTCTTATTTGAGTTTAGATAATCACATAGATGAATACTCTCAGGCATATCATCCGTTCTGAGATTCTGATAAATCTCATCAGTAATAAAAGGTATAAAAGGAGCTAATAATTTTGATAAACCTATAAAAATATCATACATTGTCGAATAACCAGCAAGCTTATCATCAGTTTTTTCCTCAACCCAAAGTCTTTTCCTTGACCTTCTAAGATACCAGTTACTAAAATCAGCAATAAGAAAACTTTCAATTGATCTAGCAGCTTTATGCACTTCAAAAGTTTTAAAATAATTACGAACCTCATCGATAGTTTTATTGAATCTACTTAAAACCCATTTATCCAAAAACTCTCTATTATCAATTGATATCATCTCTTTTTTCGGATCAAATTTATCCAATGAAGCATATGTGGTGAAAAAATTATATGAATTCCAAAGAGTAAGAATAAATTTACCAAGCGTGTCTTTCACTGCTTCCTCATAAAACCGAGTGGAAGTCCAAGGTGCATTAGCAGATAATAGATACCAACGAAGAGCATCTGCTCCTTCACGATCAAGGATTATATTAGGATCAAGATAATTATGTTTACTCTTACTCATTTTTTGATTATCTTTATCTAAAACTAAGCCTAATGTTAACACATTTTTATAACATGGTTTTTCAAATAAAAACGTTGAAATAGCTAAAAGAGAATAAAACCAGCCTCTCGTCTGATCAAGAGCCTCGCTAATGAAATCCACTGGAAAATTCTTCTCAAATTCCTTTTTATTCTCAAATGGGTAATGCCATTGAGCAAAAAAAGCTGAACCTGAATCATACCAACAATCTATTACTTCATTCTCACGTTTCATCTTTGAATTACATTTATTACAATGAATGATTAATTCATCAACAAAGGGTTTATGCAAATCATAATCCTCTGAGAAATTTTCACTTAACTCTCTTAATTCTTCAACACTTCCAATACATATCTGATGCTTACATTTATTATTACAACATGTCCAAACAGGAAGAGGAGTTCCCCAGTATCTATCTCGAGATAAAGCCCAATCTTTAACATCCCTAATAAAATCCCCAAATCTACCTTGCTGTAAATGACGGGGATACCAATTAATTTGATTATTATTATCAACTAAGTTTTTCTGTACTTTTGACATTCCAATAAACCATGATTCCATTGCATAATACAATAATGGAGAATCACATCTCCAACAGAAAGGATACTCATGTGAATATTCCTTTGTTCCTTCAAGTAAACCCTTCTTTTGAAGATGTTTAATAATACTTGGATCAGCATCTTTAACAAATTGACCTTTCCACGGTGTAACCTCATCTTTGAAAGTTCCATCAAGTTTAACAAGTTGAATTACAGGTAAATCATATTTCAATCCAATATTATAATCATCTTCACCAAATGCTGGTGCAATATGAACTATACCCGTTCCATCATCCATAGTTACAAAATCAGCACAGATAACAAACCATGCTTTTTTATCAGGCTTAGCATAATCAAATAAAGGCTCATACTCAAGATTCTCTAAATCCTTACCAGAATAACCATCAATAATTTCATACTCCTGACCCTTCAATAATGATGCAGCTCGCTCTTCAGCAAGAATCAAAAACTCATCATGATATCTAATCTTAATATAAGCCGCCTTAGGATGAACAGCTAAAGCAACATTTGATATAAGCGTCCAAGGAGTAGTTGTCCAAGCTAAAAAATATGAATCCTCCTTCCTTAATTTAAATTTAATATATATCGAAGGTTCTTCAACAACTTTATAACCCTGCGAAATTTCATGAGCAGATAAAGCAGTACCACAACGAGGGCAATATGGAACAACTTTATGACCCCTATATAATAATTTTTTATCCCACGCCTGCCGTAGAGACCACCATACAGATTCAATATAATCATTTTTCAGAGTAATATATGGATTATCCATATCAACCCAAAAACCAATACGCTTAGTCATTTCAACCCAAGCATTCTCATATTTGAAGACACTAATCTTACATTCTTCATTAAATTTCTTAACACCATATTTTTCTACTTCATTCTTATCTTTGAGGCCAAGCTTCTTCTCCACTTCTATCTCAACAGGTAAACCATGTGTATCCCAACCTGCTTTACGAAGAATATGATATCCATTCATTGCTTTATATCGAAGAATGAGATCCTTCATGACTCTAGTAAGAACATGACCTGGATGTGGCATACCATTAGCTGTTGGAGGCCCCTCTAAAAAAACATAAGGTTTCGCCTCTTTCCTCTGATTAACAGATTTTTCAAATATGTCATTTTCTAACCAAAATTTCAGTATTTTTTCTTCAACTTGTTTTGGATTATATTTCTGAGACGGTGATTCAATCATTATATTTCTCCAAATAATAGTAATAATCTAAATTAAACGACACCTTAATATAAAAAGACCGTTAAAATCATTTCTATATAGATTAATCTAATAATTTTTTATATCATCTGATTTCATAAACTCTCTAAGAAATGAAGTTGCATAACATCCTTTACTTAATTCAAATTTTATATTAACATAATTTATATCAGTTATATTATCAATTTTCATTGAATAAGTAAGATTATTCACTAAAGCCAATATTGCTCGTCTTGAACCCTTTGAGGATAAAAAAGGAATCTCAGGGATAATAAAATCTCTATGATCAACTTTTTCTTTCTCAATAATATTTTTTTCAATTTCCCCCATTTCACCTTTTGAAAAATTAGAATGACTACCAAATAATAATCCAGTAACAAATGCCTTACCTCGATCAATCTCTCTGTTAACTTTTTCAATATTTAATTTTGTAACAGGAATCTCTCTAATCTCGATTTCATTTTTCTTCAAAGGATATATAATATCACCAATTACAGCTCTATTGAGAGGAATATTTTTTGATAATCTTTTACTAATAATTTTATTAAAAAGATATGACTGGTAAGCATAGATAAACATTGTTAGTAAATTTCTGGGGAGTTCATTTAATGCACCGACATAATCATTAGGATCTACAACTAATTTATTTAGCATACTCTTTTCAAAACTAAGATAATTTGGATATGATTTTAAAGCTGAAGAAAAATCAAGGTTTTCTTCTAATTCACTTCTTAATCTATATGATAATTCATCTTCACCCTTCATAGGATTTCCAACATATGTCATGACTGCTTTTTCAAAATCACCATTGACAATATATTTCCCAACAATATGAGTAATTGGTCTAATAGCACCAAATCGTTGAATACCATAAAAATTGGGAAAACCACCATTTTCTTTAATATAAGAATAAATATTTTCAATTATTTCAGTGTTAATATTTTTAATACCTCTTATGTTTATATCAAATTTGTTACCAATAAGAGTACCAATCCTAACTGGTTTATCAGTTTGAAATAAATATTTTATTTCAACATCTTTAAGATTAAATCCATTTAAATCATCTTTACTAATTCTAAAAAAAGACATTAATCTTTTTGATTTAGATCTCTTATCCTTTGTTCCAGCAAAACTTATTCTTTTCCTGGAGATATGTAACTTATTTGATAATTCTTTTATTAAATGATTAGTCTCCCAATTTATTGCAGATACTTCAGCAATAGCATAATTTCCATCCTTTTTTTCAATAGGATACTTTGATATTTCATCCACAATAAAATCTTGAGGAATGGTTCGAAGTTTCCCTCCGATACCCTCATTTTGTGTTAAAAAAACTTCTATTCCGATTTTATATTCAAAATCTAGAATTTGCATCTATTTTTTACTCTTAGATTTTGGCTTACTCTTTGTTTTCTTTGTTTTAATCGAAGCTTTCCCAGTAAAATTTTTTTCAAAATCCTTAAGTTCAGCTTCAATTTGTTTTAACGCTTTTTTTAATAAATCGATTGGTTCACCTTTTTTAACTCGAATATATAATCTTCTTTTTTTTGAATCAGGATGATCCGCAATGTATGATGCATAATCAACATCTTCATCTTGTAATAATTTTTCAGTAATCGGGTTCAACATTGTCTCATTTTCTCCCGTAATTTCCAATTCAAGTTCTTTGGATGTTTTTTTGATTTTCTCCAACTTCATTTATATCCACTCCACTCAATTATCAAATATATAAAAATCATAAATTATTTGGATCAAAAGTTCCAAAATCATTAGAGGTTAATCTTCTCTCCTTATTCCCACAATTTTTACATTCAAGAATATTATCTTTTTTTATCAAAGAATTTCTACATTTACTACAAAATCCTTTGATGACACCAAATTCATTATCTTTTGTTTCAAGTTGAATACTAGGTTTCACTTGAGTCACCCTAGCACGGAATATATCACCAAGTGAAAAAGCATCTGATGGATCTTTAACATAACCTTTAGAAATTTCCGATACCCTTAAAGTTCCATTAGTATCACCAGATATCCCTCTTTTTGATCCAATGACATGAATGACGTCTGCAATAATCATACTTGATCTCATCATACGTACTTCAGCTAAAACAATATCGCCTCTTTTTAGAAGAACCGGCATACTTGTCACAGCTTTAACTTTTGCTCTCTTATTCTGGTTATCTACAACATAAGTTCCAACTTGTGAAGAACGAATAATACCATCTTCTTCAAAAGTCCCATCACCTGAAAGCAATTCTTCAGAAGTAGATAGTTTATCTCCTGGTAATACAATTTTTTTTTCTGTCATTATAAACCACTATTTAACATTTAAAGTAGAAATAGGCAATAATCTAAATGTTTTAAAGGTTGTGGTGTTTATAAAAACATATTAATAATTATTTTTCAAATTTAAAGTATGTTATCTATCTGTCCCAGAATCCTCTTGTTCTCGCATAATTCAATTCAGCTTTAAGAATATCTCTTAAAAATTTTAATTCAATTTCATCAGATTTTTCAACCTCAATCTTATTATATCTTCTTAGAATTCTTGAGGCAGTATCTGGGCCAATACCTCTACCAACTAAAGTAAGAACCGCTATCTTACCATAATTTAGAACTAAACTAGCATTTTTATGAAGTCTTTTAAATTGTTTTTCTTCCTCATCAGTTCTCAATTTTTTATTAAAAATATTAGCATTTTTACTCGCGTAAATTGGTAATACCGCGATTTTTATTGCCCCACAATTCGAGCATTTAGGTTGAAAATCAACTCTTTTAACTCTGGTATTCCATTTTCTATAACAATTTGAGCAAACAAGTGTGATATCTTGTGTTTCTAATCGGTTCTTTAATGCCATTAAAATCGATCTATCCGCATAATGAGGCGCCATCAAACCTCGAATTCTTTCTATACCTGAAAGAGAAATAGGAGAAAGTCTTTGAATAACAATCCTAATATTACCATTTTGAATCTCATTAAAAATTTTCTGAGTATTAGAAATATCCATCCTATCCCAAATTATTTTATCAACTGCTTCATCAAAAATCAGACTATTTTCAAAAATATTAAATAATTTTCTTACTCCCACATTCCGATAATCAAAATCCTTTCTTAATGATCCAAATTTTCTTGCAGTATGAATAAGCTGCCATCTAATATAGGTTGAATTTCTCAATACAGTATTTAATAAATACCATAATGATTCCGGGTTTGTATTTAATAAAATATCCTTTATTTTTTCTGGTGATATATTCTGAGGTAATTCAAGATTAATTCTATAAGCATCACTATTTATGCCAACACTCTCCCCGATAGACTGAGCAATAATTGCAGAAATAACTCTACCAACAGTCTCATTAACCTTTGTTCCAAAACATAAATTAATTACAATAGTTTTCTCATCCACTTCGATAGTAATAGTTTTATCATCAGGTACAATAAATCCTTTTTCCTTTTGTCCTTCAATCTGTTTTTTTATCTTATTAAAAGTTGATAAATTACATGGATAATCTGATATATCTTTCTTTGAATTTACAAGTCTTCTAATTCTACCTACTTCTCTAGCTATCTCAAAAGGTACAGGAATATCTTCCCCCATCCATGAAGGGACATTACCTAATTCCTTAGAAGGAGAAACCAAAATCTCCTCTTCTTCCCTTTTAATAATAATCCAAGGTTTTCCATGTAGAATAAATTTTGCACCTTCGAATCCATAGTTAATAACAAAACTCTCATCTAATTTACCAATCTTTCTCCTTGAACTTATGTCAACAGCCATAAAAGTTTTTTCATCAGGTATCATTGATATATTATCCAGAAAATATGTTCTAGAATTTCTACGTTTAGTTATTAAATTTTCACCTTCCATCCAGATACTACGCTGATTTCTAAGTTGTTGAACAATCTTATTGAAATAAGTAATCTTAAGTTTATGAAAAGGATATGATCTCTTAATTATTTCAAAAATTTTTTCTGAATATATCGTACCATATTCTAAAGCTATTGAAATAATCTGATTTGATAAAACAGATAATGGATTTCGCCTAACCTTAAAAACTTCCAATTCACCTACCAATGCCCTTCTAGCAATAACTAAACTTTCAGCTAGATCCTCAGGATTATTTGAAATTATTTCACCCTTTGAAATTCTGCCAATACTATGACCAGATCTTCCGATTCTTTGCACAATCCTTGTTACTTCTCTCGGTGAATTATATTGGATAACAAAATCAGTATTACCCACATCAATACCAAGTTCCAATGATGATGTACAAATTAAAGCTTTAAGATCACCTTTTTTAAATGAATCTTCAGATTCAATCCGAGCAATTTTTGAAAGAGAACCATGATGAACACCAATTGGGATATCATCACTCCAAAGATTAAATCTTGAAGCTAAAACCTCAGCACCATCCCTAGTATTAACAAATAATAAGGTAGAAACATGATTTTTTATTATATCTTTACATCTTTTTAAAGAAGCAAACTGTATAGGCTCAAGCGATAGATTATTTGATATCTCAAAATCATCTTTATTAATAGTAGGAAAACCTACACGTATGTCAATTTTTTTACTAACATCAATTTCTAAAATTCTAACCTCCCTAAATTTCTCATTCCTCAATCCACCTAGAAAACATGCCACCTCATTAGGAGCACCAACTGTCGCAGATAACCCAATTCTCTGAAAATAACTATTATCCTCAGATACCAATTCAAATAATCTCTCAAGTGCAACAGATAATTGGGCTCCTCTTTCATCATGAGCTAATTCATGAATTTCATCAACGATAACCCATTTAACTGCTCTAAGATGCTGCCTCAATCTTTTACCAATAAATAATATTTGAAAAGTTTCAGGAGTTGTTATTAACATATCAGGAGGATTTTTAGATTGACGTGCTCTTTCACTTTTTGAGGTATCCCCATGGCGAACTGCAATATCAAAACCTAAAAACTTACCCCATTCAATCGTTCTTCTTAACATATCCCTATTCAAAGACCTTAATGGAGTAATATATAAGATTGAAATTCCCTTATTCTTATTCGATTTAATTTTATTCTCCTTTTGAATTAAAAAATTATTAAAAATAGGGAGGATTGCAGATTCAGTTTTACCCATACCTGTTGGTGCAATTAATAAAACATTTTCACCATTTAAAATTGGCGGTATAGCGTTAATTTGCGGTTCAGTAGGTTTATTAATATTATTATACTTAAGTAACTCCTGAATTTTTGGATTTAATTTAGAAAAAACTGAAGTCATTATTTCAAATTCTATAATATATGCTCTAATTTAAATTAATTTAATGCACCATAAAAAATCAATCCCATACCAAACCAAAAAATTATAAGTATATAATAACCAGCATTAATAAAACCGGTTAAAACACCAACTCCAATCAATATTAATGGTAATAATATCATTATAAAAAGCATAAAAATATTTCTAATATCATCAGATAAATTAATTTTCATAGTACATATCTCTTTTAAATTTCTTGTTGTAAATAATCATATAATATTTAAGTATAATGGTAATTTATTAACAGAAGAAATAATAATATAATAAAAAATTCAATTTATCAAAAAAAACCTTTATATTCTATTTATCATCCTTACTCCTATTAATAATCCTAGAATTAATCTGTTTTCCTAGATTATAAGTAATTTTTTGAAATCTACCCTTTTTAATTAAATTAACACCAACAATTGCAATGAAAATACCAGCTATAGTATCAATAAAAAGATCTTTCATAGTATCTTGAAGCCCCCATTGTTCCTGAGTTTGAAATAATATATCCGTAGCCCATTCAAAAAACTCCCAGATAACACCCATTGCCATTGTGAATATTATTACAATAAATGCCATTGCATATTTGTTCATATGAAGGCCTTTCCAATACTTATCTAAAATATAGATTGAAACAAATGCTAAAAATGCAACAAGAATCGCTGAAACAAAATGAGTTAAACTATCATAATATGGTATAGTATGATATACGTTTAGTACTACTCCGCCTATATGTAAAAATAAGGCAAATGCAATAAGAGTATCTAATATCCAAGGTAATGTAATATTAAAATTTTTATGTAGAATCGATGGGATAAAACTTAGAATAATTCCAATTATACATCCAAAGACTCCAGTTAAATCATCCTCCCAAAAAGCAATAATTAATAAAATAAACATTATAATTTTTAAAATGTGCAATGAAATAAAATTTGATTTTAAAAAATTCTTTCTTTTATTCACATTAGTATAATTATTTAGATTAACTTATATCTTTCTCAAAATTTAAAATATTTATTTAGTTATAATAAAAATTATAACAATTTTAAAGAGTGATTAATCAAATAAATCTTAAATACGAATACTTTTTGAAAATTGTAATGAAACGAAATTATATTATATGATACTTATAATAATAGGTTTGAAAACTAAATGAAAAAGATGTTTTACCTTTTAATATTCATTTTAATTTTAATAATTGGTATCGTATCAGGATTACAATATACAGGATATTTTTTTTATAATGAAGAAATCATATCTCCTGGAGAAAACATTGAATGGCAAAAATTTGATAATAACACCTTAATAATAAATGAAAATGAATCTTTAAATTCCTCAAATGATTATTCAATATTTTTAGATATTACAGAAAAATTGAAGGAAATAGATGGGATTGAGAACATAACTTATGAGATATTCTTAACAAATAATTCAATGATGGATGTTATTCAGTATTATAGTAATTTATTAGAATTGGGTGGATACATTTTTAGTAACGAATATAGTGGTATTACCTCCTCAGAATATTTTGAGTTAACTTATTATACATTCATAAAAGGATTCAATGGTGTTGTAATATTTATTAAAACTCATCAAATGTTAACATGGATTTGTTATAGTACAGGTAATATTTTAGAATATCAAAATATTATAAACAATCTTGAAATCTAATTAAATAATGATATTATACATATTTAATATAATTATTTTAAAAAATCAGGTGTTTTTATTATATTATTCAAAACACCATTAATTAGTTAAAAAAGGGGGATTATTATAAGAAAAATACTATTTTGAGTAAATAATATTTCATCTATAGTTATTTTAGATAAATATATATATTGAGTTAAACAACAATCAGTATTGTAAAAATATTGAATAACTATTCGAGGAATATATATGAAAACTTATGTAGAAATACTTCATAGTGCAGATGGTGAAAAAGTTTCGATAATATTTGAGAAAATGAAAGATTTGGGTTTTAAACCAGCACTAGGTGAACATGATTTTGTGTATATCTGGAAAAAAGATGTTGTATTAAACGAGATAATTGAATTTTTAGATAACGTTGTTTCCAAATTAAAAGGATCTGGGGCAATATTGAAATTTACAACAATTAGATAATAATTATACAATTTTTTTTTATTTTTTACCCAAAAATTTATAAGTACATAAAACTTAACAATCGTTAACTTTGAGGGTTCTGGTCTGGATAATAGTTTTATAAATTCCCTACTTCCCTTCAGATTACTCTCCTGATTAGACCCCTCAACTTACCTCCCAATAAAATATAAACTATAGTTAATGTAAAAACAATATTTTAGATTAAATATGTTAGATTATAATTCCATACCAGTAATAGTCTTTGTGTCAATTACCTCATCAATAGTACGAATTTTATGAACAACGATATTAGCAATACTTTCAAAATCATCACCAATTATTTTTACAATAAGATCAAATTCACCAAAAATTTGGTAAATCTCAACAACATCACTCACACTTTTCAATTTATTATAAGCCTGCAGCTCACCACCAGAATGAACTTTCACCAAAACAAAACCCACAGTCATATTCAATCCCTCTTCACAAATTACTATAAATTAATACAATATAAATTTTTTTGAATTAAAAATTTATAAAAAAATCAAAAAATATTTTTATCAATGTAGAAAAAAATAAAAAAATTAGAAAAAAACCAATAAGTCTAGTTTTCAAAAATAATATCATTAATTAAAAAAAATATAACTTATTATTTATAATCAATTGTAATTTGTTTGGTTAAAACCAATTTTAATTTCAATGATGGCTTTTTAAATCCTGAATTTTCCCTAAAGAGGAACCATCTAATAAAAAAACTTCAGAATTGTTAATAACAATTATATTTCCAAATGGACCAGCAAATCCATCAACATTTGCTGCAATACCTCCACATAATGGATTAAAAGCAGGTATTACCACAAATTTTATCTTTTTTGAATCAGGGTATTTAATCCTTAATGATTTTTTAGTAATATCACCTTTCAACCAACAAGATTCAAAATTCTTATAACCAAGACGATCCTCTAACATAATACTTGGATGAGTATGACCAATAATCAAAAATTTACAATGCATTATCTCTGAATTAGGCCATCTATGACCGTGAACTAAACCTATATTTTTAAAAACAAAACCTTCAGAACCATGTATAATAACATCCGATGGAGAAATTTTATTAATATTTCCATCATGATTACCTGGTATTATATGAACCTCACAAAAAGTTAGTAAATTTTCAAGAAAATCTTTTACATCCTTTTTTTCAGTAAAAGTAGAAAATGGAATGTTATGTTTAATATCTCCTAATAAAAAAATTCTTTTAGGATAATATTTATTGAATAAAGTAATTACTCGATCTCTCATAAAATTGGTTTGAGAATAAGCATTTACACCGAATTCTTGTAATTGTTTTTCTATACCAATATGTAAATCAGCTATTATCAAAGTTTTTTCTTTCTTAATAAATAATGCTGGATTATTTGGAATTGGCTGTAAATCTGAAAAATTCATAATTTCAAGTCTATATTTAATTTATTTATAAACATCTTTCATAAATATCTTTTCAAAATGCCAGGAATTTCTTCAATTATATCTGTAGCAAGTAATCCATATGATTTTTTATTAAAAACCATATTTCCCGCTTCACCATTTAGAAATGCTGCTACACGAATAGCAATAAAGGGATCAATATCTTTTGATAATAAAGCACCGATAATACCAGCAAGAACATCCCCTGTCCCACCAACAGTCATTGCTTCATTATGAATTAAATTAAGTTTAGTTTTTGATCCATTACTTAAAATATCAATAAAACCCTTTAAAAAAATAGATACACCTAATTCTTTAGCCCATTTTTCAATAATTTCAATTCTTTTATTAACATCATCAGGTAATTCTATTCCAGTTAATATTCGGAATTCTTCATTATGTGGTGTAATAACAGTTTTTGAATTTTTTATGAGATTGATATTATCAGCCAGCGCTTTAATTGCATCAGCATCTATAACTAATGGTTTTTTTTCACTTATTGCTATTTCAATAATTCTATTAATAGCCTCTCTAGTTTCTTTAGCGTTACCTAAACCAGGTCCGATAACTATTGAATTGCATTTATCTAAAAGCTCTCGAATCGGGTGAATATCACCGGGTATTAAAAAATCAGAATTTAAATCTTTGACTATTAAATTTGGTGAGAAAGATGCAATAGCACGACCAACTCGTCTTGGTGTTGCAATATAAGCAAGATCAGCTCCTGTTCGGAGCGCTGCTAAGCCTGAAAGAGCAGGAGCACCAACATAAGGTCCACCTCCAACAATTAAAACCTTACCATTCTCTCCTTTGTGAGATTGTTTTTCAGATCTAGGATAATAAACTTGAAGTTCTCCAGTTCCAACATACTTATCAGCCTGTTCTGGAATCCCAATATCAACAATATTAATTTCACCAGAATTAAATTTAGTCATTCCTTCTTTTTTATCATGAAAAGTAATAGTATAATGTGGTATGACAGAATTTCCACAATTAATTCCTGATGGAACATCAACAGAAAAAATCAACTTTTCTCTCATTGAATTAATTTTTTTTACAATACTAAAAATTGGTTCTCTTAATTTACCAAATACGCCAATTCCGAGCATTGAATCAATTATAATATCATTTTCTTTCAGTAATTTATAAATATCATTTATCTTATCAATATCATATATTTTAACATTCAAATTTTTTAATTTATCAAAATTACTCCTTGAGATATCAGTTTTAATATTATTTTCTTTACCAATTATAAAAACAGTTACATTACTAAGTTCAGATAAATATCTAGCTGCAACAAAACCATCACCACCATTGTTACCAAGACCGCAAAAAATAATGATATTATTATTACCTGAATTTATTTTATTTACAAAATCTGCAACTCCTTTGCCCGCAGATTCCATCAACTTTAATTGAGTAATACCATAATACTCAGAATTACTATCCAATACTCTAAGTTCTTTATAAGAGATCATACCAAAATATATAACAACTTAATATCTATATATTCTTCGCAAATATGAAAACTTTGGAGGATATATAACATGATGCCTGGAAGAATAAACCCCCGACAAATGAATCAAATGATGAAAAGACTCGGCATAAATGTAAAGGAAATTGAAAACGTTGAAAAAGTAATTATTCAGACAGGTGATAAAGAGTATGTCTTCGAAAATGCTGAAGTAACTATTATGGATGCGCAAGGGCAAAAAACTTATCAAATAACAGGTAATCCAAAAATTATTGATAGAAAAGAAGAAATTAAAGAGGAAGACATAAAATTAGTTATTGAACAAACTGGAAAATCTGAAGAAGAAGCAATAAAAGCTTTGGAAGAAACAAATGGGGATATAGCAGAAGCAATTATGAAATTAACAAGTTGAGTTTTATTAATTTTCAATATTATTAACTATCACGAAAAAAACTATGAATTAAATATTATATCGTTAAGTTTTTGAAATAAATAATTATTTTAGATTTGTGAAAAAATGATAATTGATCCATGGAGTTCAGCTACATATCAAGATTATGCAAGATTAAGAGATGAATTTGGGATAGAAGAATTCGATGATAGTTTATGGAAGGATCTCCCAAAACCACATAAACTGCTAAGGAGAGGAATTGTTTTTGGTCATAGAGATTTTCAACTAATAAAAGATTCAATCCAAAATAACAAACCATGGGCAATATTAACGGGATTGATGCCATCAGGGAAAATGCACCTTGGACATAAAATGGTAATAGATGAAGTCATATATTATCAATCATTAGGGGCAGATATATTCATTGCTGTTGCAGATTTGGAATCATATGGAACTAGAGGATATTCATTAGAAGAAACAAAAAAACTAGCTTTAGATGAATATATATTAAATTATATAGCTCTTGGTTTAAAACCAGAGAAATGTCGGATATATTATCAATCAACAAACCAAGATGTAAAAGATCTAACTTTTATATTAGGTAAAAAAGTAAACTGGTCTCAAATGATAGCTACATATGGATTCAACGGGTCAACAAATATGACTCATATAATGTCACCTTTAATACAAACAGGTGATATATTACATGTTCAATTAGAAAAATATGGAGGAGTCAAACCAGTTCTTGTACCCGTAGGAGTAGATCAAGATCCACATATCAGATTAAGTAGAGATATTGCACAATCACACCGAATATTCAATGTAACTAAAACTAAGGATGGTAGGATAGGAGTTTTTGTAAAAATCGAAGATAATATTATTAAACTACTAGATAAAGCAGAAATAACCCTAAAAAAATTACAATTTCAAAAACTAAAAAGAATAACAGAATATAAAGCGATTTATATTGAGGATGCAAATGAAAATGATATTCAAAAAATAAACATGGAATTTGCACGAATTGAACCATCTCTAGGTGGCTATGGATTTATACAACCTTCTTCCACATATCATCGTTTCATGACTGGATTAACTGGGGAAAAAATGTCATCATCAAAACCAGAAAGCGCAATATTTCTAACAGATACACCAAAAGAGGCAGATAAGAAAATCAAGCAGGCAAAAACAGGTGGCGCAATAAGCCTAGAAAAACAAAAAAATGAGGGAGGAAAACCAGATCAATGCGTAGTATATGAATTATTTTTATACCACTTAATCGAAGATGACAAAGAACTTCAAAATATCTACCTTTCATGTAAAAAAGGAGAGAAAATGTGCGGAAACTGTAAGAAATATGCTAGTGAATTAATGGGAAAAAAATTAGAAAATCTCAATAAACAAAGAAAAACAGCTCAAAATAATTTCAATTCATATCTATAAATATTTTTTTAATCATAAGATGAATATAAACCATCTTCTGATGCAATTTTTTCAAAATTTGAATCTATTTTTTTTTGCTTATCTGATAATTCTTTCCTAATATTATGATAACTATTTTTTGAAGAGGATGCATAACCCCTCATTGGCATACTAATACCCATATCTTTTCCATCAACAGCTGCATTTAGAATTTTTTCAAATGATGTCCCTTTTCTTAGGTTACTAGAAATCTTAAGAATATCACTTTTTACAATTCCAAAATCACTAGAATATTTAGATATTTCATTTTCAATATTATCATCAACATATCGGGCGATCTTACCACCAATCCCTTTAATTTCGAAAGGATTTTTTTGATATTCCTTCAAAAGATAAATCCCCGTATTTGGATTAAAAATATAATAGTCATTTGAAAAACGATTTTCATCCTTACCAATAACTGCCATCCAACCTTTCGGATATTTTTTTGCATCTCTTATGAC